>NZ_JBSGZD010000032.1:18881-47439 GCF_053610825.1 Streptomyces sp. NPDC054863
GTCTGTGCCTGCCGGGCCGGTTGCGCCGGTGTCGCCCTTTGCGCCGTCTGTGCCTGCCGGGCCGGTTGCGCCGGTGTCGCCCTTTGCGCCGTCTGTGCCTGCCGGGCCGGTTGCGCCGGTGTCGCCCTTTGCGCCGTCTGTGCCTGCCGGGCCGGTTGCGCCGGTGTCGCCCTTCTCTCCCTTGGTGCCGTCCGCGCCGTCCGCACCCGCGGGACCAGCGGGACCAGCGGGGCCTGGGTCGCCCTTCGCGCCGGTCGCACCCGGGTCGCCCTGCGCGCCCGCAGGGCCGTCGTCGCCCGGGTCGCCCTTGTCGCCCTTCGGGCCGCCCGGGGTGCCGGGGTCGCCCTTCTCCCCCTTCATCTGGGCCCTCTCCTCGTCGGTCCAGTCATCCGGACTCGTGCGGGGTCCCTCGGGGCCGCGTGGGCCTGCGGGTCCCGTCTCGCCCTTTGCCCCGGAGTCGCCCTTGGCCCCTGCGGGGCCCTGCGGTCCGGCGGGGCCGGCAGGGCCCTGGTCGCCCTTGTCGCCCTTCGGGCCCGGTCTGCCCGTGTCGGGCTCGGGCTTGGAGCACCACGGCACGGGGGCGAAGGCGGTGACGTAGCGGGCGCTCATCCAGCCCGTGCGGTCGTACAGCTTGTACCAGATCGCGTTCCCTGCCACGTTCTGCGCACGGACCTTGCACTTGAGCGAGACACGGGCGCCCGAGCGGTACTCGCCGAGCTTGCGGGCCGAGACGGACGGTGTCGCCCGGACGAACTGGCCGATCCGGGACGTGACCTGGCCCGTCGCGGGCGGGGCGGCGAACGTGGCCGCCTGCGCAGCCGCAGGGGCCGTCAGTGCGAGCGTCACGCCCAGGGTCACCGCACCCTGCACCGCACGGCGGGGCAGGCGGGTCTGAGGGGTCTGACGGGTCGAGGACAGCACGGGAACTCCTTTTGGCAAAGAGACCGGTGCCGTCGTGACACCTGCGCCGATGCTGTCCAGGGCGGTGCCGCCCCGCGGACCACCACGCCCTGCGGTCATTCGACCAGACCAGTAGTACGGGCAAGAACCCACCGGACGGCCGTACTGCACGCGACCCGTCAGCGAGCACACCCCCACAAAACAATGTCTCACTTACACGTGCCAGTCGGACATTATTTTCACGCACCCTCCCGACCCCGGGATTTTCGGGTTACGGAACCTCGCTCGGCGGCGGCGTCGGCGCCCCCGGCAGCCGTACGACCGCCTCCGTGCCCGGGCCACCGTCCTCCGGGGCGCGGAGTGCGACCTCGCCGCCCGCCTCGCGGACCGTACGGGCCACGATCGAGAGGCCGAGGCCCGAGCCGGGGAGCGCGCGGGCGGACTCGGAGCGCCAGAAGCGTTCGAAGACGTGCGGGAGGTCGGCCGGCGGGATGCCGGGGCCGTGGTCGCGGACGGTGAGGACGCCCAGGTGGAGGCGGACGGAGATGGTGCCGCCGGGCGGGCTGAACTTCACCGCGTTGTCGAGGATGTTGACCAGGGCGCGTTCCAGGGCGGCCGGTTCGGCGCGTACGTACCAGGGGGCGAGCGAGACGCCGAAGTTCAGCTCCGGGCCGCGCAGCCGGGCGCGTTCGAGGGCGGTGCGGGTGAGGTCGTGGAGGGAGACGACCTGGAAGGGGGACCGGCCGGGGGCGGGCCGGTCGGGGGAGGTCTCCGGGCGGGCCAGTTCCTGCAAGTCCGTGATGAGAGCGGCCAGTTCGGTCATCTGGGCCTTGACCGAGGTGAGGAGGGCCTTGCGGTCGGCCGGAGGGAGCGGGCGGCCGGTGTCCTCGCTGCGGGAGAGGAGTTCGATGTTGGTGCGCAGCGAGGTGAGGGGGGTGCGGAGTTCGTGGCCCGCGTCCGCGATCAGCTGGGACTGGAGGTCGCGGGAGGAGGCGAGGGCGGCGGTCATCGCATTGAAGGAGGCGGAGAGACGGGCGGTCTCGTCCTCGGGGGAGCCCGTGAGGGGGATCCGGACGGTCAGGTCCTCGGTACGGGCGATGTGCTCGACGGTCTCGGTGAGCCGGTCGACCGGGCGCAGACCGGCCCGGGCCACCCAGAGCCCGGCCGCTCCCGCGCCGACGACGCCCAGGCCCGCGACGAGGAGGAGGACGAGCGCGAGGTTGTTGAGGGAGTTGTCGATCTCCGAGAGGGGGCGCGAGATGGAGACGGTGAAGTGGGTGGACTCGTCGCGGCGGGTCAGCACGCGCACGTCCCTGCCTTCCGTGTCCAGCCCGTCGTGCAGGGTCTCGGTGGCGAGGCCGATGGCCACCGCCTGGTCGACCTTCTGGACCATGACGGGGGTCGACCCGGGACCCACGCAGCGGCTGCCGTCCTCCAGCACGATCTGTACGTAGGCGGAACCCGGCAGGGTCTGGCCGCCGGGGAAAGCGGTGTCACGGCAGTTGCTCGCCGTCGTACGGAGATAGCCGGACGAGGCCTGCATTCCCTGGAGGGTGTTGTCCAGCTCCGCACGCAACTGACTCCTGGTCAGGAGCCAGCAGGCCGCAGCCGACAGTGCCACCGCGACCGCCACCGCCGTCGTGACGAGCAGGGCGAGGCGGGTACGGATGCGGAGGGTGCGCACACGCTGGACGAGCGAGGTCACACCGCGCCGCCCGGCTGCGTACCGGATTCCGCACGAAGTACGTATCCCACACCCCGCACCGTGTGCACCAGACGCGGCTCGCCGCCCGCCTCGGTCTTGCGGCGCAGGTACATCACGTACACGTCGAGGGAGTTGGAGGACGGCTCGAAGTCGAAGCCCCAGACCGACTTGAGGATCTGCTCACGGGTGAGGACTTGGCGGGGGTGCGCGAGGAACATCTCCAGCAGGGTGAACTCGGTGCGGGTCAGCTCGACCTGCCGCTCACCACGGGTGACCTCGCGCGTCACCATGTCCATGCGCAGGTCCTCGAAGGTGAGCACGTCGCCGGGGGCGGCGGGCAGCCCCGCCTGCTGTGCGTACGAGCTGCGGCGGAGCAACGCCCTTACCCGGGCGAAGAGTTCATCGAGCTCGAAGGGCTTGACGAGGTAGTCGTCGGCGCCCGCGTCGAGCCCCGACACCCGGTCGCCGACCGTGTCGCGGGCCGTCAGCATCAGGATCGGAGTGGTGTCCCCGGCGTGCCGCAGCCGGCGGGCGGCGGTCAGGCCGTCCATCCGGGGCATCTGGATGTCGAGGATGATCAGGTCGGGTGCGTAGGCGGCCGTCTTCGTCACCGCCTCGATGCCGTCGACGGCGACCTCCGTCCCGTACCCCTCGAAGGCCAGACTGCGCTGGAGCGCCTCGCGCACGGCGGGCTCGTCGTCGACGACGAGGATGCGCTCGGTGGCGGGCCGGTCCTCGGGGGGTGTGGCTGCGGGGGTCATCCGGCTGTCCTGTCCTGCTCTTCTCCGGTACGGGCGGGGGTGCGTCCAGCTTTACACGGTGACGGGCCCTGAGGCCGGAGGTCCTAGACGCCGAAGCCGTCGCCGAACCCGCCGCGCTGCTGGTCCTGCCGCTGATTCTGCTGCCGGTCCTGGCCCCCGGGGCCGCCCTTGCGGAGGCTGTCGAGGTCGGCCTTCACGGTGTCGACGGGGATGGCGAACCCGAGGCCGACACTGCCCGACCCGCTGCCGCCACCCGAACTCGGGGCGTACATCGCGGAGTTGATGCCGATGATCTCGCCCCGCATGTTGATGAGGGCGCCGCCGGAGTTGCCGGGGTTGAGGGAAGCGTCGGTCTGGATGGCCTTGTACGTGGTCTTGGACTGCCCCGTGTCGCCGTTGAACTGCTCGCCGCCGAACTCGAACGGCCAGCCGCCACCCGGGCCGCCCTGTCCCTGTCCCTGTCCCTGTCCCCGGTCCTGCTCCTTCGAGACGGTCACGTCGCGGTCGAGGGCCGAGACGATGCCGCTGGTGACGGTCCCGGAGAGGCCTTCGGGCGAGCCGATCGCCACGACCTCCTCGCCGACCTTGATCCCGGAGCTGCTGCCCAGCTTGGCGGTCGGCAGCTTGCTCGCGCCCTGGACCTTGAGCAGGGCGAGGTCCTTGTCGGGGTCGGTGCCGACGACCTTCGCGGTGTACGTCTTGCCGGTGGAGAGGGTGACCTTGACGGTGTCGGCGCCCGCCACGACGTGGTTGTTCGTGACGATCTCGCCGTCGCCGGTGATGATCACGCCGGAACCGGTGGAGGCACCGGCGCTCGACTTCGCGCTGATCTCGACGATGGCGGGGCCGACGGCCTGGGCGACGCCCGCGACCGTCCCCATGCTGGACTGCGAGACGTTGCTGCCGGAGGCGTTCACCCCGCCGACGCCGCCGTCCTCACCGCCGGCCAGCCGCTGGGTGAGGTACGCGGTCCCACCGCCGACGGTCGCCGCGACGATCGCGACGGCGGCGAGCAGCGCCACCGGCCCACGGGCACGACGCCGGGGCCGGTGCGGGGCGGGGGCGTGGGCCGGGGGAGGCGGGAAGCCGGCGTACGAGTACGAGGACTGCTGCACGGGCTGCTCGGGCTGCTCGCCACTGGGGCGCGGGGTCTCGTTCGTCATGCTCATGAGCTTGGGCGCACTGTATGAGAACTGTCTGAGGGGTAGTTAAGAAGGGCAGCAGATTCCCGTATGCCGGATATAAGGGCGGGCATTCAGGGGCGCGGGGAACTGCGCGACCGGCCAGGGTGCACCCGCACGAAGACCACCGGCCCTGCGGCCAGCGGTTTAGGTGAAGGGGCGGGGAGGGGCCGAATCCGCGAAGCGGCCCACCGGCCCGCACGGTGTGCGGTCGCGAGCGTGGGCGGTCGGGAGGGGGCGCTCCGCGCGAGGGGCCGCCCCCTTGCCCACCCTTCCCCAAGCTCTTAAGGAGCAGGGGAGACCCCACTGCCCCCGGGGGGCGGCCCCGCTGCCCAAGGGGGCTAGGGGCTGGGTAGTGCTAGCCGCAGCCGCAGGAGCGGCGGACGATCAGGGCTGACGGGAACTGCTTGACGCGCTCGCGTCGGGAGCCCACCACCCGCAACCCGTCGTCCAGGACCAGGTCCACCGCCGCCCGGGCCATCGCAGGCCGGTCCGAGGAGACGGTCGTCAGCGGCGGGTCCGTCAGCGCCGCTTCCTTGACGTCGTCGAAGCCCGCCACGGCGAGCTCCCCCGGCACGTCGATGCGCAGCTCCCGCGCCGCCCGCAGCACGCCGATCGCCTGGTCGTCCGTGGAGCAGAAGATGGCGGGGGGCCGCTGCGGCCCCCCGAGCAGCTTCAGTGCCACCTCGTACGCCGCGTACCGGTCGTACGGTGCCTGGACCAGGCGGCCGTCCGTCGACTGCCCGGCCTCCCGCATCGCCCGCCGCCAGCCCTCGATGTGGTCGGCGACCGGGTCGCCCACCGACGGGGTGCACTCGACGCCGCCGAAGCACACCACGTACTCGTGCCCGTGCTCCAGCAGGTGCCTCGTGGCGAGCTGGGCGCCGCCCACGTCGTCCGTGACGACCGCGACGTCGTCGATCGCTTCGGGGCGCTCGTGCAGCAGCACGATCCGTGCGTCCCACGCGTCGATCTCCGCCGCCGCGCTCTCGCTCATGCCCTGGCTGACGAGGATGAGCCCCGAGACCCGCATCCCCAGGAACGCCCGGAGGTAGTGGATCTCGCGTTCGTTGCGATAGTCGGAGTTGCCGACCAACACCATTTTCCCGCGCTCGGCGGCGGCCTGTTCGACCGCGTGCGTCATCTCCGCGAAGAACGGCTGCCTGGCGTCCGGCACGATCATGCCTATGAGATCGGTGCGCCGGGACGCCATCGCCTGCGCGACCCGGTCCGGCCGGTAGCCGAGCTCCTTGATCGCGGCGAGGACACGCTCGCGCGTGGCCGGGGCGACCGGCCGGGGTCCGTTGTTGATGACGTAACTGACGACCGCGGTCGAAGTCCCCGCCAGTCGTGCCACATCGTCCCGCGTCACCTTGGCCACGCGCGGCAGTCTACGCGGATGGACCAGGTCACAGGCCGGTCGTCGCAAGGATCATGCCGAGTTGAGACCTACTCACTCCGGTACGGGCGATTCGGCCGACTGGGCTACGGACCGGGCGACCGAGGCGGAGGCCCGCGCACGCGCCTTCTCCGCCTCCCGGCCCGCGACCTTCTCGGGGTCCGGTTTCGGCTCCGCCTTCTCGGGCTTCTCCGGGACCACGAAGCGGTAGCCGACGTTCCGGACGGTTCCGATCAGCGACTCGTTCTCGACGCCGAGCTTCGCGCGCAGCCGCCTGACGTGCACGTCCACCGTTCGGGTACCGCCGAAGTAGTCGTACCCCCACACCTCCTGGAGGAGCTGTGCCCGGGTGAAGACCCGGCCGGGGTGCTGCGCCAGGTACTTCAGCAGCTCGAACTCCTTGAAGGTCAGGTCCAGGACCCGCCCCTTGAGCTTCGCGCTGTACGTCGCCTCGTCCACCGTCAGGTCGCCGTTGCGGATCTCGGTGGGGATGTCGTCGACGGCCAGGTGCTGGCGGCCCATCGCCAGGCGCAGCCGCGCCTCGACCTCCGCCGGACCCGCCGTGTCGAGCAGCACGTCGTCGATGCCCCAGTCGGCGGTGACGGCGGCCAGACCGCCCTCCGTGACGACCAGTATCAGCGGGCAGCCGGGGCCGGTGGAGCGCAGCAGCTGGCACAGCGACCGCACCTGCGGAAGGTCGCGTCGGCCGTCGATCAGGATGGTGTCGGCACCGGGGGTGTCCACGAGTGCGGGGCCTTCGGCGGGGGCCACCCGCACACTGTGCAGCAGCAGGCCGAGGGCGGGGAGCACCTCCGTCGACGGCTGGAGGGCATTGGTGAGGAGCAGCAGAGAGCTCATCGCGCTCCACCTGCCCACAGCTCGATTTCCGGTTGGTACGGATGGTGCACGGTTCGCTCGCCCATAACGTCGGTTCCTCCTCGGTCCCTGCGAGGACGTTTACGGCACTGCTTCGTACTGCTCGTACTTCTAGGCCGAAGGCCCCCGCGCCCCGAGGTCCGACGTGCCCGTTTTCCTGCTCTCTTGCCCTGTTCTTTCCGAGCCCTTTAGGTCTCTCGGAAAGCACAAAAGGACCCGGGGGCAACGGTGCCCGAGTCCTCTGCCCAGCAGAATAGCCCACCTGGCGGGCGCCGCCGCTGTTCCCTCGATCACTCCGACGGTCCGGCGCACCACGCTCCGTACGGGCGATGTGCGGACGATTCGGTCGCTGCCCGTGCGTTCGCGCAGTCCGCGGCGCTGCGGCAGGGGGCGCAGTGCGGACCTTCGTACGAGGCGTGGCAAAAGGGGGCGCACGGAAGCGCGCTCGGGCGCGGGCACCGACGGGGGAACGTTCGCGGGAGCGGACGGCCGGATGGCCCATCATGGACAGCTGACGAGCCCGAGGGACCCGAGGGCTGTGGAGTTGCGCGAGAGGAGTGCCGCTGTGGCAACGGGAACCATCCGTTTCTGGGCGGCGGCCAAGGCCGCTGCCGGAACCGGCGAGGAGCCGTACGCGGCCGAAACCCTCGCCGAGGCGCTGGACGCGGTGCGCGCGCAGCACCCCGGGGAATTGGTGCGGGTGCTCCAGCGGTGCTCGTTCCTGATCGACGGCGACCCCGTCGGGACACGTGACCACGGGACGGTACGGCTGGCCGAAGGCGGCACGGTCGAGGTGCTCCCGCCGTTCGCAGGAGGGTGACCGGGACCATGAGCAGCAGCAACGATCAGCAGTATCCGCCGCCGTACGGACAGGATCCGTACGGGCGGGACCAGTACGCGCAGGACCAGCACGCGCGGGACCAGTTCCCGCAGGAGCCGTACGCACAGGGCCAGTACCCGCAGGACCAGTTCCCGCAGGAGCCGTACGGGCAGCAGGCCCAGCAGCCTTCGTACGGTGACCAGCAGTACGCGGAGCCGCAGCAGCACCAGCCGTACCAGGGGCCCGCCGACCAGGACCCGTACGCGACGCAGACCTGGCAGGCGCAGACCTGGGACACCCAGTACCAGCCGGTCCAGCAGGCCCAGCCGCCTCAGCACCGGGCCCCGCAGCAGCAGGCCCCGCAGCACCGGGCCCCGCAGCAGCCCCAGCCCTCGCAGCACCAGGCCCCGGCTGCGGCCGACACCGCCTACCTCCCGCCGCAGAACGGGCACACCGGTCCCACCGGTCCCACCGGCTCGTACCCCCTGCCGCCCGAGGTCCCCCTGCAGAGCCCGCTCCAGCCCTCCGAGCCCTCCTACGCGGGCGCGACAGGCGCGTCCCCCCAGGCGCAGGGCCTGACCCCGGCCCCCGCTTCGTACGACATGCCCCCGACTCCCACTCCCACTCCCGCCCCCGCCTACAGCTCCCCGGCGACCCGCGGCAACACCCGGATCACCGACGCCCAGCGGGCCCGCGCCGAAGGGCGGTCGCCGATCATAGAGCCCGGCATGAGGCCCGCCCTGCTGACCGCGGTGCTGGCGGCGCTGCTCGCAGGGGCGGCCGTGTTCGGCCAGTTCGCGCTGGTCGTGCCGGTGGTGCTGCTACAGGCGGTGACGGCTGCGGGCTGGTTCCGGCTGAACGGGATGTGGCCGGCCAGGCAGGGCATCGCGCTCGCGTTCCTCGGCGGTCTGATCGCGGACGTCGCGCTCCTCGCCGTCGACACCGTGCAGGCGCCCGCAGCGATCCTGGGCACGCTCGGCGTGTGGGTCCTGCTGACCGTCGTCCTGCACCTGCGCAACCGGATGCCCGCCGACGAACGGATGTACGCGCTGACGGCCGGGGTCACCACGGCCGCGCTGACCGTCGTCGCCGCCGGGCACCTGGCCGCCGACCCGAAGGCCATGACGGTCGGCGGGCTCGCGGTGGCCGCCGCGATCGTCGCCCGCGCGCTGCCGCTGCCCGTGCCCGCCTCGGTCGGCGTCGCGCTGCTCGCTGCGGCGGGCGCCGGAATCGCGGCGGGCGGGGCCACCGGCCTCGGTGCGGGCGGAGCGCTGATCGGGCTCGGCGCCGGAGTGTGCGCGCTGGTCGGGCACCGGGTGGCGAGCTACGACTACCCGTCGAAGTTCGTGCACATGACGGCGGGCGTCGCACTGCCGCTCGCGCTGGCCGCTCCCGCGGTCTACCTGCTGGGCAGGGCCTTCGCCTGAGGTGATTCCTGAGGTTCGTGTGAACCCCACCGGTTAGGCTCACCGTCTGTACGGGGCCAACGATCACAAGGTGGGGGAAACACCGACAATGCGCGCACTACGCATACTTCTGATCCTGCTGGTGGTCGTCGGCGGCATATTCGTCGTCGCGGACCGCTTCGCGGTCAACTACGCCGAGGGCGAGGTCGCGGCCAAGGTCCGCAGCAGCCAGGGGCTGTCGGCGGAACCGCAGATCGACATCAAGGGTTTTCCCTTCCTCACCCAGGTCCTCGGCAAGAAGCTCGACCAGGTCGACGTCACGATGGACGGCGTCGAGACGAGCGCCCAGGGCCGCAGCCTGAAGGTCGGCCGGATGACCGCCGAACTCCACGACGTGACCCTGTCGAGCAACTTCTCCTCCGCGACGGCGGCCCGCGCCACCGGCACGGCCGTGATCTCGTACGACGACCTGACGCGTGCGGCGGGCGACAAGGACGTGAAGCTCGCCTTCGGCGGGAACGGCAAGGTCAAGGTCACCGGCACCGTCTCGGTCCTCGGCCGGGAGATCCAGCGCAGCGTCCTGTCCAGCGTCAGCCTCAAGAACAGCGGCAAGTCGGTCGCGGTGCGCGCCGACGAGGTGCCGGGGCAGGGCATCCCCGGCCTCGAAGGCATGATCCGCAAGAAGATCGACTTCGAGCGCCCGATCGGCGGCCTGCCGAACGGCCTGGTCCTGGACAAGATCACCCCGGTCGAGACCGGCATGGAGATCGGCGTCACGGGCACCGACGTGCACCTGGCCGGATAGCGCCCACGTCCGGCCGGACGGCGGGCCCGGCAGCCGGTTCGCCGGATGGCGAGACGGAAGGGTCCACTCCGCAGGACGGTGAGCCGCACGAGCGTGACGAGGGGCCGGGAACCACTTCCCGGCCCCTCTTCACATCTCACTCTCCGGACGATCTCGTCTCACCATCCGACACGCCGGTGACACGCGCCCCTGTACGTCCCTACGATCGGTCCCATGCAGCAGCGACAGGCGGACCTCACGAAGCGGCGGGCAGTAGACCTGTGCCGCGTCGCCGCCATGCTCTGTCGCCGCGCCGTCTGAGCGGGAACCGCTGGGCGCGACGCCCCGAACTCCCGCTTCCCCAGGGCTTCTTGCGCCCGTCCCGCCGTCCCGCGCCGCCGTACGCACGGCCCCGCCGCCGTACCGGCACGCACCCCGCACCGCGAAACCGCACCCCGCTCCGCACCGCGAACCCGCACCGTGCACCGCGAACCCGCACTTCGTATCCCCCCGAAACTGCCCCGGAGGAGAAACACATGAGCCGCACCGACGTACTGGTCGACGCCGACTGGGTCGAGGCCCACCTGGACGACCCGAAGGTCGCGCTCGTAGAGGTCGACGAGGACACCTCGGCCTACGAGAAGAACCACATCCGCAACGCGATCCGGATCGACTGGACCAAGGACCTCCAGGACCCGGTCCGCCGCGACTTCATCGACCAGGCCGGCTTCGAGAAGCTCCTCTCCGCGAAGGGCATCGGCAACGACACGACCGTCGTCCTCTACGGCGGCAACAACAACTGGTTCGCGTCGTACGCCTTCTGGTACTTCAAGCTCTACGGCCACGGCGACGTCCGCCTGCTCGACGGTGGCCGCAAGAAGTGGGAGCTGGACTCCCGCGACCTGGTCGACGGCGCCCAGATCCCGCAGCGCGAGGCCACCTCGTACAAGGCCCAGCCGCAGGACGAGTCGATCCGCGCCTACCGCGACGACGTCGTGGCGGCCATCGACAACCAGAACCTGGTCGACGTCCGCTCGCCCGACGAGTTCAGCGGCAAGCTGCTCGCCCCCGCGCACCTCCCGCAGGAGCAGTCCCAGCGCCCGGGCCACGTCCCGTCCGCCCGCAACATCCCGTGGTCGAAGAACGCCAACGACGACGGCACCTTCAAGTCCGACGAAGAGCTCAAGGCCCTCTACGAGGCCGAGCAGGTCGACCTCGCCCGCGACACCATCGCCTACTGCCGCATCGGCGAGCGCTCGGCCCTGACCTGGTTCGTCCTGCACGAGCTGCTCGGCGTCGAGAACGTCAAGAACTACGACGGCTCGTGGACCGAGTACGGCTCCCTGGTCGGCGTCCCGATCGAGCTCGGCGCCAACAAGTAACCCCTCCCCTCCTTCTCGGACCTCTGGAGTACGCACATGTGTGGAGCAAAGGCCGGCGGCCCCGACGCCTCGACCATCAAGCCCGGTGAGACCACCATCCAGGGCAGCATCACCAAGAACGGCGAGCCGGTGACGGGCTACGTCCGCCTCCTCGACTCGACCGGCGAATTCACGGCCGAGGTCCCGACCTCCGCCACCGGCCAGTTCCGCTTCTACGCGGCCGAGGGCACCTGGACGCTGCGCGCCCTGGTCCCGGGCGGCACGGCGGACCGCACGGTCGTCGCCCAGACGGGTGGCCTCGCGGAGGTGGCGATCGCGGTCTGACCGCCGCCGCGCACCGATACCGGCCGGAGGGCCGCACCCACAGGGGGTTGGACGCTTGCCTGTGACGAGGGTGCGGCCCTCTCGCCCTTTCCACGCGCCCACGGCCCGCCCCCGGTCGTACGGTGGAGACATGTACGCGCGTCGCCGTCGCAGTTACTTCCTGATGATGGGGACCTGCCTCGTCCTCTTCGTCTCGGCGTGCGCGCTGGTGCGGCTCTGGTCGGTGCCCGTCGCGGTCGGGATGTGCGTGGTCGCCGCCCTCATCCCGCCCTTCGCGGCGATGATCGCCAATCGGAAGGGTCCCGAGGACCGCTGGTGGGACGAGACGACGGGGGACCGGCGCTCCGACGACTGGTGGGACGAGCTGGACGGCCGCAGAAAGAGGCAGTGAGGCCGCTCGGCGGCAGTGACCGCTCAGCAGCGGTGAGGCCGCTCAGTAGACGAGCGCCTGCACGCCGTCCTCCATGATCTCGCTGACGAAGACCTGCGCCCCGGCGACCCGCACGCCCTCCAGCAGATCGCCCTCCTCGATGCCCCGGCGCACCGCGCACTGCGTGCACAGCGTGATCTGCCCGCCCGCCTGGATCGACTCGATCAGGTCCGGCAGCGGCGCCGCATGCGGAAGCTCGAACTCCGCCGCCTTCCCCGGCAGCGCGAACCACGCCGACTCCCCGGTCAGCCACAACGACACCCGCACCCCACTGGCCACGGCCACCGCCGCCACCGTGAACGCCTGCGAACACCGCTCCGGCGCATCGGCCCCTGCGGTCACCTTGATCACGAGCTTCTTCGACATGCGGGCACTGTAAGCCCGCCGCTCCCACGCGGGGCGACGTACCTCACCGAGAGCGTCGGGCCCCGGCGGACTAAGCTGGGGCCCGGCCCGTATCCCGCACCTCGATCGTCCCAAGGAGCACCCCGTGCTTGAGGCAGTCTTCTCCGCCCTGCTGGTCCTGGTCTGCGTCGGCGTCCTCGCCTTCGCCGGTCTGGCCGTGAAGAAGCTCTACCAGGGCCAGCGCTAACCAGACTGGGCAGCAAGCCGCCACCCCCTACACAGATCGCCTGAGCCCCTCATGATCGAGATCCCGTCCGACCTCCACCCGGACCTCGTCCCCCTCGTCTTCCTCCTCGGGAAGTGGACGGGTGCGGGCGTCACCGACTTCCCCGGCGACGAGAAGGCCAACTTCGGCCAGGAAGTCACCTTCAGCCACGACGGCCGCGACTTCCTGGAGTACGTCTCGCACTCCTGGATCCTCGACGCCGAGGGCAACAAGGTGAAGCCGCTGGAGACCGAGTCCGGCTTCTGGCGCATCGACAAGGACCGCAAGGTCGAGGTCGTCATGACCCGCGACACCGGCGTCGTCGAGATTTGGTACGGCGAGCTGGCCAAGCAGAAGCCGCAGATCGACCTCGTGACCGACGCTGTGGCGCGTACCGCCGCCTCGGGCCCGTACACCGGCGGCAAGCGCCTCTACGGGTACGTGAAGAGCGACCTGATGTGGGTCGGCGAGAAGGCCACCCCCGAGGTCGAGCTGCGTCCGTACATGTCGGCGCACCTCAAGAAGACCGTCACGCCGGAGGAGGTCGCGGCCATGGCCAAGAGCCTCGGTGACATGCCGGACGACGGCATCGCCTTCTTCCGCTGAGCCGGAGGCAGGCCGAATGCTCGCCACGCTGCCTACACTGGCGGCGTGGTGAGCACCGACTGGAAAAGTGACCTGCGCAGGCGCGGCTACCGGCTGACGCCGCAGCGGGAGCTCGTGCTGCAAGCGGTGGACGTGCTGGAGCACGCGACGCCCGACGACATCCTGGTCCAGGTGCGCAAGACCGCGTCGGGGATCAACATCTCGACCGTCTACCGGACCCTTGAGCTGCTGGAAGAGCTCGGGTTGGTGAGCCATGCACACCTGGGCCACGGGGCGCCGACCTACCACCTCGCGGCCCGGCACCACCACATCCACCTGGTGTGCCGGGACTGCTCGAACGTCATCGAGGCGGACGTGGACGTGGCCGGTGACTTCATCGCCACACTGCGCGCCGCATTCGGGTTCGAGACCGATATGAAGCACTTCGCGATCTTCGGGCGGTGTGCGCAGTGCGCTGCCGCCGAGGGCCGGGCCGGCGAGTCGTAGGCGGTTGCCGCGCGAGTCGTACGCTGGGGGCATGACGAGCCCCCTCCTTTCCCTGCCCGGTGCCGTTCCCGCCGAGGGGCGTGACGAAGGCGTCGCCGCGCACTACGGCGATCTGTTCCGCGAGCAGCGTGCGCTGGCCGACGGGTCCGGTTTTGTCGACCTCTCGCACCGGGGGGTCGTCGCCGTCACCGGTGCGGACCGGCTGAGCTGGCTGCACCTGCTGATCACGCAGCACGTGACCGAGCTGCCCGCGGGGCAGGCGACCGAGGCGCTGGTGCTGACCGCCAACGGGCACGTGGAGCACGCGCTCTACCTGGTGGACGACGGCGAGACGACGTGGGTGCACGTCGAGCCGGGTACGCAGGGGGAGTTGATCGCGTACCTGGAGAGCATGAAGTTCTTCTACCGGGTGGAAGTCGCGGACCGGACGGACGAGTTCGGGATGGTCTGGCTGCCCGCCGGGTCGATCGTCCCGGCGGGCGAGGGCGTGGTCGTGCGGGAGACGGCGTACGGGCGTGACCTGTTCCTGCCGCGCAAGGAGCTGGAGGCGTTCGCCGCCGCCCACGGGCCCGCGACCGGGATCCTCGCGTACGAGGCGCTTCGGGTGGAAGGCCACCGGCCGCGGCTCGGCTTCGAGACGGACCACCGGACGATCCCGCACGAGCTGGGGTGGATCGGCAGCGCGGTGCACCTCCAGAAGGGGTGCTACCGGGGGCAGGAGACCGTGGCCCGCGTCCAGAACCTGGGGAAGCCGCCGCGGCGGCTGGTCTTCCTGCACCTGGACGGCAGCGAGGTGCACCTGCCGCCGCCGGGCACGCCGGTGCGGCTCGCGTCCGACGGGCCCGAGGGACGGCAGATCGGCTTCGTGACGACCTCCGCCCGCCACCACGAGCTGGGGCCCATCGCCCTCGCCCTCGTCAAGCGGAACGTGGCCGTGGACGCCGAGCTGATGGCGGGCGACACGGCGGCGGCTCAGGAAGTCGTCGTCGAGCCGTAGGCACGGCCCGTGGGTCAGTTCTCGTCGACGGGCCGCTTCAGCTTCGCCACCTGGAGGTCGAGGATCGACTTCACCCGGTCCGCGGCCATCGGGGGCGGTGCGCCCGGCAGCCGCGAGAGCGTGTTGTCCACGGTGGCGACCGTGGTCAGGCTGCCGGTGCGTACGGCGTACACCTCGTGCCGGGCGGGCGGGTTGCGGGCGTCCACGGGCTGTGCGTCCAGGATGTAGGTGGTCCCCGCGTCGCTCCCCGGTCCTGAGGGGAGCTCGACACTCACCCGGTAGGACCGGTTCAGAGGGCCCGTGAGGTCGAAGCTGCGGCACGAGCCGACGGCGTCGGAGAGCTTGTCCATGGCCCGCCGGGCGCCGTCGCTGTCGTACGTCCCCAGCTTCAGGCCCACGGGCTGCACGCCGCCGGTCCGCGGGGCGACCGTGGCGTACACCGAGCGGGCCGCGCCCAGGGTGCCGGGGCCCAGCGCGTCGAGCAGCGGCGCGCACTTGGCGTCCCCGGTGCGCCAGGCGGGCAGGTTGGCGTTCTCGGTGCGCAGGGAGGCTGACACCGCGTGGCCGGGCACCTCTCTGTCCCGCAGCATCGCGTCATGCAGATCCCGTTCGGTCATCGCCTCCGTTGCCTCGGAGTACGACTCGGGTCCGTCTGCACCGCAGGCGCTCAGGCCGACAGTCACGCCGGCAGCTATCAGTACGTACGAGAAAAGCGCGCGCGTGCGCATCGGGCAGGTCCCCCTCGGTGGTGCCGCACCATCCCCGCGGACGGTCCTCAGACCTCGATCAATACCGTGAACGGCCCGTTGTTCGTCAAGGAAACCCGCATGTCCGCACCGAACCTGCCCGTCTCCACCGTCGCCCCCAGCGCCCGCAGTTGTGCCACCACCTCGTCGACCAGTGGTTCGGCGGCGTCGCCCGGCGCCGCGGCGTTCCAGGTGGGGCGCCGACCCTTGCGGGCGTCCCCGTACAGGGTGAATTGCGAGATGACGAGAAGAGGGGCATTTACGTCGGAGCAGGACTTCTCGGATTCGAGGATGCGCACCGACCACAGCTTGCGCGCGAGTTGCGCCGCCTTGTCCGGAGTGTCCTCGTGGGTCACTCCCACCAGGACACACAGGCCCTCGCCCACGATCTCGCCGACCGTCTCACCCTCGACGACGACGCTCGCGCCGTCCACCCGCTGCACCACTGCTCGCATGACGACCATGATGCCCTTCCCCGGCGGCTTCTCGGGTGCAAGGGCCATACGGGTGCAGTGTGCCTGCGTCGGTACGGGAAGGAGTGGCACGATGCGGGTCGAGGCGGTGCGCCGCACCGTTCGAGGGGACGGAAATCCATGAGCACTTCTGGCACCGGGCAGCCGTCCGGTCCCGTACCGATGCAGATGGCGAGTGCGGCAGGCGCGGGCGCGGGGGCCGTGGAGGCGGCACGGACACCCGCTCCGCGTACCGAGCGGAGCGTCCGGGACGCGCTGCCCGCCGTCCCGCAGCCCGATCTCGGTCTCCTCAGGCTGCCCGAGCTGCGGACGCTGCGCCAGGGCGCGCAGCGCGACGAGGCCGATCTGAGTTACGTACGGCGGCTGCTGCACGGCCGCATCGACATCCTGCGGGCCGAGCTGGGCCGGCGGGGCGGGCCGCAGTCCCCGGTGCTGGAGCGGCTGTCGGAGATCCTCACCGACAGCCCGTCCACACACCGGTCGTCGGCCCGGCACGTCACGCTGTCCACACCGCGCAGCGAGGAGTACCGGCGGCTGGCCGGCGACATGCTCGCCGAGGTCGAGCTGTCCGACCTCGACGCCCGAACGGACCAGGAGCTGCATGCGGGCATGAGGCGGCTCGTGGGCTATGAGCAGCAGGTTTCCCGGCAGCGGCAGCGGCTCCAGCGGACCGCGGACGATTGCAGTGCGGAGATCGCCCGCAGGTACCGTGAGGGCGAAGCACAAGTAGACGATCTGCTCCTCTGAGTCCACCCCCGGCGATCCCGGGGGCCGGGCCCGGGGCGGATCCCCGTCCGGAAGGCCGAGCCGACGATGACCCCCACCGCCACCGCCACCCTCCCCGCCATACCCCCGGTTCTCGCCGAAGTCGTCAGGTCGGGCTTCGTCGAGGGCCATCACAGGGGCTCGCTGGTGGTTCTGGCGGCCGACGGCAGCGTGGAGCACGCCCTCGGCGACGTGGCCGCTCCCGTCTTCCCCCGCTCCAGCAACAAGCCGATGCAGGCCGCCGCCGTGCTGCGGGCCGGGCTCGACCTCTCGGGGGAGCGCCTCGCGCTGGCCGCCGCGAGCC
Organism: Streptomyces sp. NPDC054863; assembly: GCF_053610825.1. Classification (NCBI taxonomy): domain Bacteria; kingdom Bacillati; phylum Actinomycetota; class Actinomycetes; order Kitasatosporales; family Streptomycetaceae; genus Streptomyces; species Streptomyces sp. NPDC054863. The sequence continues at coordinate 35,837 of NZ_JBSGZD010000032.1, forward strand.
ACTCGGGCGAGGGCTTCCAGATCGATCTCGTACGCAAGATGCTCGGTGAGTACGGGCTGACCGAGGGCGATCTCCAGACGCCGCCGGACCTGCCGCTGGACCCCGTCGAGGCCGAGGCGTACCTGGCGGCGGGCAAGGTCCGCGAGCGGGTCACCATGAACTGCTCGGGCAAGCACGCCGCGATGATCGCCGCGTGCAGGCTCAACGGATGGGACACCGGGGCGTACCTGGAGCAGTCCCATCCGCTCCAGCGGCTGGTCCTGGAGTGCGTGGAGCGCGCGAGCGGGGAGAAGGTCACCGCGATCGGTACGGACGGCTGCGGGGCCCCGCTGATGGCGCTCAGCCTCACCGGTCTCGCCCGCGCCTTCCGGCACTTCGTGCTCGCGGCGGAGGGCACCCCCGAGCGCCGGGTCGCGGACGCGATGCGGGCCCACCCCGAGTACGTGGCGGGCACGCGGCGCCCCGACACCTGGCTGATGCGGGAGGTGCCCGGCGTGCTGTCGAAGATGGGCGCCGAGGCCGTGCAGGCGGTGGCGCTGCCGGACGGCCGGGCCCTCGCGTTCAAGATCGACGACGGGTCGGGGCGGGCGCTCGGTCCGGTCCTGGCCAGGGCGCTGGAGCAGTTGGGCGTACAGGGCGAAGTGGTGGCCAGGATGGCGGACGCGCCGCTGCTCGGAGGCCCGGTCAGGGTCGGCGAAATACGGGCGACATTCTGAGGAACGGGTGCATAGCGTGGGCGGATGACTGCTCACGCTGCCGCTGACCCCGCTGCCCCTGTCCCCGACCCCGCTCCTTCCCCGGCCGCCGATTCCGTAGAGGTACGGCCCGTCACCGAGGCCGAGTTCGCCGACTGGGCGCGGGCCAACAACACCGGCTTCCTGATGGCCCAGCCGTACTCGGCCGAGGACATCGAGCTGCGGCGTGCGCGCGCCGACCTGCCGCGCTCGCGGGGTGCCTTCGAGGCGGGGCGGTGCGTGGCGACGTACCGTTCCTTCGCCCAGCAACTCACCGTGCCCGGCGGACAGTTCGTGGCGGCGAACGCGGTCTCCAGCGTCACCGTCTCGCCCACCCACCGGCGCCGTGGAATCCTCGGCCGGATGATGGGCGCGGACCTCGCGGAGGCGAAGGAGCGCGGCGACGTGGTCGCGACGCTGATCGCCGCCGAGTACCCGATCTACGGGCGGTACGGCTTCGGGCACGCGACCTCGACCACCGTGTGGGAGATCGACACCCACCGCACCGGCCTCGACCCCCGGTGGGCGGCCCCGGAGTGCGGCGGGCGGATCGACCTGGTGGACCCGGCGGACGTCCGCAAGATCGGCCCCGAGCTGCACGAGCGGTTCCGGGCGGGCCAGGTGGGGGCGATCGACCGGAACACGGCCTGGTGGGAGTCGCGGACGGGGCTCGCGGAGTACTCGTTCGACCCCTACCGGCCGACCTTCTTCGCCGTGTACCGGGCGCCGGCCGAGCGGGGCGGCCAGGTGGAGGGGCTGGTCGCCTACCGCTCCGACGACAAGTGGGGCGACGGCAAGCAGCCGCTGAACACGGCGCAGGTGAGCAACCTGACCGCCACGACCCCGGCGGCCGAGCGCGCCCTGTGGCACTTCCTGTGCTCGGTCGACTGGGTGGCGAAGGTGCGGACCGGCTACCGCGCACCGGACGACCTGCTGCCCGAGCTGCTCCCCGACCCGCGTGCGGCACGGGTGGTGACGGGCGCGGACTGGCTGTGGGTGCGGGTGCTGGACGTGGTACGGGCGCTGGAGGCACGGACGTACACCAGGCCGTACGAGGGCGGCGGCTCGGTGGTGCTGGAGGTGCGGGACCGGCTGGGCCTCGCCGCGGGCCGCTTCCTGCTGGAGGTCTCGGCGGACGGGGCGGGGGTCTGCACACCCACCACGGAGAGTGCTGAACTGACCCTGGACGTAAGGGAGTTGAGCGCTCTGTATCTCGGTGGCCGGTCGGCGGTGCGGATGGCGGCGCTGGGCCTGGTGACGGAGGAGCGGGACGGGGTGGCGGAGCGGGTGGACGGGCTGTTCAGGACGGTGCGGGAGCCCTGGTGCCCGGACATCTTCTGAGGTGGGTGCGCCTGCTTCTGAGGTAGGTGCGCCGGCGCTCCCCCAGTGCGCCGACGCACCTGGCGCCCCCGGTCCGGCCCCGGCGAGGGGCGGGGGCGCCGGCTCAGCCGACGGCCGACTGGCCGAGGATGACGAGGGCGACGGCGCCGATGCTGAGGCAGGCGGTGTTCTTCGTCTTGACGCCCACGGTCAGGAAGCCGACGGCGGCGACTCCGAGCAGGCCGAACTTGTCCTGGACCATTTCGCCTACGAAGTAGACGCCGAGGGCGAGGAGTGCGACGAACGGCATGGTGATCACTCCCTGAGGGCTGAGCGGTGGCTGAGCGGGTGATGGAGCGAGTGGTGAAGCTTGGCGAGTCTCCCGCCAACATCCCTGTCGTGACTCCTAGTTGAGCCATCTGGAGGGAGTTGGTGACCAACTCTGATGAAGTTGTCCCCACTGCCCAAGAACTTTTAACCAGGTTCGCCAACAACTCCCGTTAGATGGCGTGAAGTTGTAGTGTTCTGGTTGTGAGCACAGCTGGCGCTGCCGTGAACGGTCGGAAAAGGTCGCACCGAGAAGTGGCCGATGCGCTGCGGGCCCGGATCAGGGCCGGGCAGCTGCGTCCGGGCGACCGCATGCCGACGCAGGCCGAGCTGTCCAGGGAGTTCGAGGTGGAGCGTGGCGCGGTCCGCCAGGCGCTCCGCATCCTCCAGGAGGAGAATCTGCTCATCAATGTGACCAAGGGTTCTCCGGCGACGGTCGCGGACGACGCACCCGCCGCCCTGACCCCGCACGCGGCGCCGCCGCAGCCGACGATGGTGGCGCTGGCGTCGAGGATCACGGAGGCGTTCCAGGCGGACCACGTGGAGATCGACGCGCTCTGCCTGACCGCCGTCTCCCTCACCCTCGCCTTCGGCGAGCCGCTGCGGCTGATCCACGAGGGACGCATCAAACCGGCCAAGGTGACCGTACGGGTACTGCTGCCGAGCCGCGACATCGATCTCGCCTTCCCGACGCCGGTCGCGGACGGCAGCGACGCCCGGCTGCACCAGCGCTGGCTCTCGCAGCGCAACGCGCAGGGCCAGGTGCTGCGCCACAACCTCCGCAATCTGCGCCGTACGCACGGCATCGACGTGCACATCACCTTCCGCGCGCTCCCGTTCACGCCGCCGGTCAAGCTGTACCTGCTGAACGGCTCGGAAGCGCTCTTCGCGTACTACATGATCACGAAGCAGCAGGAACACTTCGACGACCACGAGCCGCTGGAGATGTACGACACGGTGGGCACGCGGTCGATGCTGTTCCCCTTCGACCGGGACGCGGGCGGCCAGCGGGACTCGACGTTCGTGGAGCAGTCGCAGCTGTGGTTCGACGCGATCTGGAACACGATCAGTCAGGACCTGACGCTGGCCTCCGAGGTGTAGGTCCGAGGGCGTCACGAAGCCAGGCGTCACGAAGCCGGGCGCTACGAAGCCGGGCGTTACGAAGCCGGGCGTTACGAAGCGGCGGGCCCGACCACTTGCAGGGTGAGCACGGTCGCCCCCACCCCGGCGCACGCCGGGCTCTTGGCCTTGGCGCCGATGCCGAGCAGTAGCAGGCCGATGGCGCCGGGGGCCCCGTAGCGCCACTCGACGAACTTCTCGAATCCGATGACGACGACGGCGGAGAGCAGCAGCAGAGCAGGCATGGGGGTCCCTCCCTCGGGAGCAGCGCTGGAGCGGATGGCGGGGGAGGCGACGCTGCCTCTGCCAGGGTTGCCAACCAGCTTTGCCAAGTGGCAACCAACTACACCGAAGTTGTCCCCACTTGGTCGCGATCCATAAACAACATCCCAACAACTCCCGCTAGATGGCTGCTAGTTGTAACGTTGTGTCGTGAGCGACGTAAGCAGTTCAGGGAACGGCAGAAAGCGCTCGCACAGGGAAGTGGCCGACACCCTGCGCGAACGCATCCGAAGAGGCGACATCAGGACCGGCGAGCACATGCCGACCCAGTCCCGGCTGGCCGAAGAGTTCGAGGTGGAGCGCGGCACGATCCGCCAGGCCCTGCGCATCCTGCACGAGGAGGGCCTGCTGACGGAGGCGACGAGGGGCGCTCCGGCCCGGGTGGCGGCGACGGCTCCGTCGACTACCCCGTCGGCGGGCGGAGACCCGGCGGGTGGTCAGCCGCAGCAGACCCTCAGTGCGCTGGGCCCGCGCCTGACCCAGGCGTTCGCGGCCGAGGACGTCCGGGTCGACGCACTGAGCCTGACCGCGGAATCGCTGATGCTGGCGATGGCGGAACCTCTCCGCCTGATCCACGAGAACCGCATCAAGCCGCACAGCGTGACGGTGCGCGTCCTGCTGCCCGCACGCAACATCGAACTCGCCTTTCCCAAGGGGGTCGGGCCGGGTGAGGGGGGCCTGGTCCACCAGCGCTGGCTCACCCAGCGCAACGCCCAGGGACAGGTCCTGCGGAACAACCTCCGCAACCTCCGCCGCTCGCACGGCATCGACGTGAACGTCACCTTCCGGGCGCTCCCCTTCACCCCGCCCCTGAAGCTGTACGTCCTCAACGGTGTCGAGGCGCTCTTCGCGTACTACACGGTCGCCAAGCGGCAGGAGGAGATCGAGGAGATCAATCTGGAGATGTACGACGCGCTGGGCACGGAAGCGGTCCTCTTCGGCTTCGAATCGGATGCGGGGCCCCGGGACAAGGCCTTCGTGGGCCAGTCCGCAAATTGGTTCGACGCACTCTGGAACACCATCACGTCGGACCTGACACTCTCCTAGTGACCTCAGAAACGACCGACCTGACCACAGACCTCGAACAGGTGGCGCCGGTGATCGAGCAGGCAGCGCACTCGATCACCGGCGCCACCTGCGTCCTCTTCGACTTCGACGGCCCGATCTGCGGGCTCTTCGCCGGGCACCGGGCGCACGACATCGCCGACCGGCTGATCTCCTGGCTGGCCGGGCGGGGCTTCCAGGTGCCGCTGGGTGAGGAAGAACGGCAGGACCCGCATGCGGTGCTGCGCGCGATCGGCGTCGCACATCCCGAGAGCCGGCTCGTCCTGGACCTCGAAGAGGCCCTCACCGACGAGGAGTTGCGTGCCACCCGGTCCGCCGCCCCGACCCCGTACGTCGACGAGTTGATACGGGAGTGGTCGGCGCGCGGCGTCCCCCTGGCCATCGCAACCAACAACTCCCCGAAGGCGGCGGCCCGTTATGTGTCCGACCGCGGTCTCGACGGCTGCTTCGAGCACCACATCTACGGCCGCACCCCCGACCTCGACCGCCTCAAGCCGGACCCGGACTGCCTCAACAGGGCCCTGCGCGCGCTGGACGCCGACCCCGCCAAGTCCCTGATGATCGGCGACACCCCGTCCGACCTGTACGCGGCCCGCCGCGCCGGCGTCCCCTTCCTGGGGTACGCGAAGGACGCCCGCCGGGTCGCACGGCTGCGCGACGCGGGAGCGCAGGCGGTCGTGGACTCGCTGGAGGAAGTCCTGCTGCTGGTCGTGGAGCCGGGGCCGCGGGCCTGAACGGGTCGTGTGTGGCCGTTCAACGGGCCCGCTGGCTGTACCAGTAGCCACCGAAGAGGAGGCCGAGGGTGAAGAGCTGGACCTCGCGGGACTGGGCCATCGCGTCGGTCAAGAGGCCGAGGAGTTGCATGAAAACGTTCCCTCCCTGGGGCCATCAACCTTCCAATTGGGCTGATTGGCTTGGTGGGTTGGTCCCCGGTGCCGCAGATCGACTAACCGAATCATTCCAACTTCCTTCCAGTGCAGCGCAATTGGGTTGCGAACGCCGCGGGCGAGGTACGTTCTTGCTGTGACGAGTGCACCGGTCGGTGGTGGCGAGGCGTTCCAACGTGTGGTTGCGGCGCTGCGTACCGCCATGTCCGACGGGACGTACACCGTCGGTTCGCTGCTGCCGCCGCAGCGGGAGCTCGCCGAGCGGTACGAGGTGTCCCGGGACACCATTCAGCGCGTACTGAGGGAACTCGTCAGCGAAGGCTGGATCGAGACGCGGCAGGGGAGCGGCACCAGGGTCATCAAGGTGCAGCGGATCCACTCGGCATCGCCGGGGCCGGGCCTGCTGCAGACCGTGGTGGGAGAGGCGTTCCGGGCCGACGAGGTCGGGCTCGACGTCTTCAGCCTCACGGCCGAGACGCTGAGCACGCATCTCGGTGCCCAGGCGAGGCGGGTGCGCGAGGGGGAGATCTCGCCCCGGCGCATCGCGATCCGGCTGATGCTGCCCGACGAGAGCATGGCGATGCCGTACCCCAGCCCCAAGGACGGCACGGCCGATTCCAGGCTGGCGCTCCGCATGCACGAACTCAGCGCGCTGCACTCCAAGTTGATCGTGGTCAATCTGGAAGGGCTGCGGCGGGACCGGCTGGTGCCCGATGTGTCGGTGGAGATCAAACGGGTCCCGTTGACCCCGCACTCCAAGCTCTACCTCTTCAACGGGACCATCGCGCTCCAGGGCTACTACAAGGTCGTTGAACGACGGATCGAACTGGACGACGGCGAGGAACTGGACACCATCGACGTCCTCGGTCTGCGTGCGGCGCTCTTCCGGTACGAGAAGGACGCGAACGAACGCTCCCTGGGCTCGCTCTTCGTGGCCGACTCCCAGGAATGGTTCGACTCCGTGTGGGACCTTCTGGCGACGTAGGGCTCGTACGGCCGTCGGCCAGTCGCGTGGATGTGCCGGAATATGAGGCCCCGCACCCGCCGATGGGAAGATCACTGATTCGAAGGCGCACGAACACATCCCAGTGGCCACTAGGGTGACCCTCCTATTCCTGCCGTCGAGTGCGTGATCCAGCGGGAGCGTTACGTGGGAGATCTCCCCGCGGCCGTGCGGCAGGCGCCGAAGCCCACTTCGGTGCACGTCTACGACGCGTTCGTGGCGCAGGCGATCCGTACGGGCGAGATGACCCGCGGCTTCCACAACCGGAACTTCCGGGTGCCGCTGACCGAGCCCATGGCCCGGCTGGTGGACCGTTCCCCGGGGACGTCGGTGAAAGTGCGGCTGCGGGCCCCCGAGGCGCTCCCCGTGGTCATCAGGACCTGGCAGGACGAGTCGCAGATCCTCGACGCGCTCAAGGGGGTGCTGCCGCACGTCCCGCAGTGCCTGGCCAAGCGGGGTCATTCCGCGGTCCACAGCTATGTGGAGGGCGTTCCCCTCTCGACCATCTGCCCCAACGGCAAGCCCCTCGACAGCCGGCTCATCGACGCGCTGGCGGGCCTGCTGGCGCAGATGGTCTCGGTGCGCCGTGAGGACCTGCCCCCGCTGCCGGCCCAGTGGCCGCGCGACGGACACTGCCGCACCTTCCTGCGCAGGCTGGCCCAGCTCACCAACCGGGACGTACGCCAGGCCAATTGGACCGAGTTCGGCGGGCTCTTCGCGGCGCTCGGCATTCCGGAGAACGCGATGCTGGAGTTCGCGGAGCGGGTGCCTCCGATGGTGCGCCGTCCGTTCAGCCTGCTGCACACCGATCTGCACCGCGACAACGTGATCTTCTCGTACCACGGGGCCCCGCCGCTGATCTGCGTCGACTGGGAACTGGCCACCTACGGGGACCCGTTGCACGACCTGGCCACCCACCTGGTGCGGATGAAGTACCCGGCGCACCAGCAGGAGGAGGTCAAGCGGGCCTGGTTCCAGGCCATGCGCCGGATCAGACCGGAGGCCGCCAACGGGATGGAGGTCGACCTGCGCCACTACCTCGACTTCGAACGGGCGCAGTCGGTCTACCCGGACGTGATGCGTGCGGCCCGCCTGCTCGGTTCCGGCCGGAAACCCGTCGGGCTTGAGGAGGCGACGGATTCGGTGTGCCGGGCCCTCGACGTGGCGAGTGGACCGTTGCGGCTGGCCGGGGTGCCGGAGCGCGCCGAGGTCGAGCGGATCCTCTACCGGTGGCACATGGCCTGGGCCGGCGGCCAGGAGGGCGGGCCCCGCAGGGTGCCGCCCAACCACTGGCGGGTGACGGATCCCGGGTTCGTCCAGCCCCCCGGGTTCGACTCGTTGGCCGTGGACGAGGTCCTGGCGGCAGAGGGGGCGGCACCGTCGCGCCAGGTCTTCAAGGGGACCGGACACCTCAACACGGTGGTCCACGCACGGAGCGCGGACCGGCCCGTCGTGGTGCGGCGCAAGCTGAGCTCGCACACGCGTCGCGAGCCCCGTTTCCTGGCGGAGCACGAGGTGCTCCTGGCGCTGGAGGAGGCGAACGGGCGGATGGCGGGTGCCGGGGTGCGGGTCCCCCGGGTGCTCGCGCTGGGAGAGAGCTGGCCGAAGGACTGGTTCGCCATCCACTCGTACGAAGGGCCGGCCGGTGGTCCCCCGCAGCATCCGGTGGACGGGCTGCTGCCGTGCGAGGCCGACGACCTGGTCGACCAGCTCGGGGCACTGGCCGGCGCGGACCTCGCGGGGCTCGATCCGACGACGGGGCCGGAGGGCTTCTACCACTGGCTGTGCGAACGCCTGGTGGAGCTGGTCGGCGCACTGCCCAAGGAGTCGCTCCAGTTGGCAGGGGTGCTCGGCCTGCCCAACGCACTCCGACTGAAGGAGATCCTGGCCCAGCGGACGGTCCGGCCCCGGACCCCGGTCCTGCTGCACGGCGACCTCAACCCCTGGAACCTCATCCGGGGGTCCGTACGCGGCCAACTGACCATCATCGACTGGGAGATGGCCATGGTCGGCGATCCGCTCTACGACCTCGTGCGCCACCTCCATCTGACCCCGCACAGCGTCGAGATCCGGCAGCGGATGCTGACGCGCTGGCAGACCGTGCTGGGCAGGTGCGGCGCGGACTTCGTGCAGGGCTGGGAGCACGACGTGCACACGTACCGGTGGATCGAGATCGTGCGCTCCGCCTACATCGACCTCGACCGGCTGGTGACCGGTGCGAGCCTGGACGCCCCCAATGTGCGCCGCGCCGTGGACTCGTACGCGATGACGCTCCAGGCGGCCACCGCCTCGCTGGGGCTGCGAGGCTCCCGGGTCCAGAACCCGTACCTTGCCCTGGCGCTGCCCCGGGGCGAACATGGGACCCCCCGTCCTGGTGCACGGGGGGATTTCCAGTGAACCGCCTTGGCTGACAGGGCAGTTGGGGGATGCTCGTGGCGGGGGGAAGCGGCGGGCGCAATACGGGCAGGAGCCTGCGGGCGTTCCTCGCGCGCGTGGAGTCGGTCGGCATCCGGGCGATGCTCCTGGGGATCTTCGTCGTCGGGCTGGTCGCCCAGTTCGTGAAGCCCGTCGGGGACCTGCTCCAGGACAAGGCGTTCATCGGGGGTGCGCTCTTCAGCCTGGTCGCGTACGTGCTGTACGACCTGCTGAAGAAGCTGGTCGACGCCGGGCAGGCCACCGACCGGCTGCGGATCAACACGCGTGAGCTCGGGCCTTTCGTGGCGGACGCGTTCGCCGCCCGCGAGGTGAGCATCCGCTTCATCGGGTACACCGGGGAGACCCTGTTCCACGAGTTGTACCACCGGCTTGAGCCCTTGGTGTCGTCCCCGGGGCAGATCCGCAAGGTGACCATCCGCATTCTGGTGCCCGACTTCTCCGTCGAGATGGCCGTGCCGTCCGCCGTCGGCCCGGACGGCGCACCGGTCGACCTTCCCGAGTTCCGGGCCCGGGTGGCGCGCTCGTGCCGGGACTACGAGCAGCAACTTCAGGGCTTGGCCGAGCAGTTCGCGATGGTGGGACGGGTGGAGGCCCATTTCGAGTACCGGCGCTTCCGTGGCATCCCGCGCGACAAGGTCTGCATCCTCAACGGCAAGGTGGTGCTCCACGGCCTGTACGACGTGACGACGCGTCAGCGCCACCACGAACTGGGTCGGGAGATCTACGACCCCAAGGGTTTCGACACCAACCTCCACGTCCGCTCCCGCAAGGAGGGCACCGTCGAGGCCGAGGAGACCGTCGACCACTGGGTCAAGCACTTCGACGGGATGTGGCGACTGGCCGAAGTGTCCCCGGCGCCCCTCCCGCCGCCTTGAGCCCACCCCGTGCGCCACGTCGGGCTCACCCCGCGCGCCACGTCGGCTTCACCCCGTCCGCCACCTGAACAGCACCCCCGAAGCCGCCGCCGACACCCCCAGGATCCCCGCGCACCACGCCAGTGCCACCCACGGCGCGGTGCCCACGTCTGTGCCCAGGAGCAGGCCGCGGAGGGATTCGACGACCGGGGTGACGGGTTGGTGGGCGGCGAAGGCGTGGAGCCAGGTGGGCATCGTGTCGGTGGGGACGAAGGCGCTGCTGGGGTAGGGGAGGAAGCTGACGAAGAAGGTGAAGCCGCCCGCCGCCTCCGGCGACTTGGCGAGGAGGCCGACCGCGGCGGAGAGCCAGGAGAGGGCGAGCAGGTAGGCGAGGAGGACCGCGGCGGCGGTCAGGGCGCGGAGCGGGGTCGTGGTGGGGCGGAAGCCGATGGCGACCGCCACGGCGAGCACCAGGGCGGTGGAGAGGGCGTTGCGCAGGACGCTGGCCGCGACGTGGCCCGCGAGGATCGCGGCGCCGCCCACGTCGAGGGAGCGGAAGCGGTCGATGATGCCGCCCTTCATGTCCTCGGTGACCGTGGTCGCGGTGGTGGCCGCGCCGAAGCCCGCGCAGAGGATGAGGACGCCCGGGGTGACGTAAGTGACGTACTGCGTACCGGTGTTGATCGCTCCGCCGAAGAAGTAGACGAAGATCAGCATGATCATGACCGGCAGGGCGAGGGAGGTGATGAGGGCGTCGACGTTGCGGCGGCTGAGGCGGATGCCGCGGGCGGTGAGGGCCAGGGCGGTTTCAGCGGACATGGTGGGTGGCCTCCGGCCGGCTGTCGCTGCTGCTGCTGCTGTGGTCGGTCAGGGCGAGGAAGACGTCGTCCAGGGTGGCCGTGCGGACCGTGAACGAGGCGATGGCCGAGCGGGTGGGGTCCAGCTCGTCGAGGAGCGCGCGGACGTGCGCGGCCGAGCCGTCCGTGGGCAGGCCCAGCGTGCGGGTGTGCGGCGTGTGGCGGACGGCGCGGGGCGCGAGCTCCGTGTAGGCGGCGGCGGTGGACAGGGTGAGGTCCAGCCGGTGGCCCGGGACCCGTGACTTGAGTTCGGCCGGGGTGCCCTGCGCGGCCACCCGGCCTTCGTGGAGTACGGCGATCCGGTGCGCCAGCTCGTCGGCCTCTTCCAGGTATTGGGTGGTCAGGAAGACCGTGGCGCCCGCGGCGGAGAGTTCGCGGACGGAACTCCAGAGGGAGCGGCGGCTGCGGGGGTCCAGGCCCGTCGTCGGTTCGTCGAGGAAGAGGACGGTGGGGGAGGCGACCAGGCCCGCCGCCAGGTCCAGCCTGCGGCGCATGCCTCCGGAGTACGTGGCGACAAGGCGGTCCGCGGCGTCGGTCAGGCCGAAGCGGTCGAGGAGCTCGTCGGCGCGGCGGCGGGCCGCCGCGCGCGGCAGGCGGCTCAGGCGGGCCATCATGCGGAGGTTCTCGGCGCCCGTCTGGCGTTCGTCCACCGCGGCGAACTGGCCGGTCAGGCTGATGGTCGCGCGGACCTTGTGCCGGGCGGGCGCGACGTGGTGGCC
>NZ_JBSGZD010000033.1:0-46644 GCF_053610825.1 Streptomyces sp. NPDC054863
GTGTCGGCACGCGAGGCTGCAGCGCCGACGGCGCGGCCCGTCGCCGTGCCGTCGGCGCCCGAGCGGGAACGACTCAACGTGCCCGTGTACCCGTATCCACTGCGGTGGGTGACGACGCCGACCTCGTTGCGCACCGCCCCGACCGGGCTGCTGCTCCTCGCAGCCATCCAAGTCGGCGGATCGGGGCCAACAGCAAGGCAGTGTCGATCAGTTGACGCCTCGCCACCGTCCGCACCCACCCGCAGACAGCAGCGCTTCGGTGTGATCGGCGCAAATCGCCTGCATCGATTCGGCCGTGTCGTGCGCGGCGGTGCGGATCGAGCGTCCGACCGGTGGTCACGTTCTTGTCGGCGGCGAGCTTCTTGGGAGAGACAGCGGCGGACCGGTCCGGCCCGTCGGTCCACTCGGCGCGGCCTTCCCGTCCTACGGCTCCGTCGGACCGGCGCGCGGGTCTCCCGGCCCCTAGGGGTTGGGGGAGGGACACCCGGTGCCGTTCTTCCCGCAGACCTCATGACCTGCCGCCTCACCAACGCCTACTGACTGGCGCGGAGCCTGAGCAGGAATCAAACACCAACCGCAGAACCAAACGCCCAGGCAGTAGCTGGCCGTGAGCGGTCCCACTGCGTGGGTGATCGGACCTGGTGCGCCGCGTGACGTCTGTTCGCCGTTGCTCCCGCCCGAACGCGGCTTGCAGCGGGACGAGTTCGTCGGCGGTAATCGCGGCGACGAGCACGAGCTCGGGGGCAGCTCGGCCAGAACCCGCCCGATGTCCTGGCCGAGGTACAGCAACGCAGGCAGCCCCCCTGACGTGACGGCCCGCGGACGTGGGCACTGAGAACGAAGCACCCGGCGCGAGTACTGATGCACGACGGCGCATCCGCCGATGGTGGACAACGAGAAGCGCACCGTCCGCGCCTGCGTGACGCTGCGCACCGGCAGCGCGAAGTGCCCTGCCCATGGGCGGCGAGCCGACCGGGCCTGCCGAGAAGGCACGCGCAGTCCTGGACGAGAACGAGGCGCAGCGCGCGACGCAGCCCTCGCTCATCGGGTCGTACCGCCGAGGCGGACAAGCAGCCTCATACGCGGCGGTGGTCACCGGGCGCACCCAGGCGACGGGCCGGTCATGGGCGCGGTACGGGGCCCAGCCGGTGAGGTCCCCGGCCGGCCAGGAACGATCGGTGTCCGCGTACGCGCCGCTGTCCGCAGTGTTGTCGGCCATGTCGCGCTTCACACCGGGCCGCCCATGACCGGACGGGCGGGCCGCGTCGCACTGCCACGGGCGTGCTGACCTCGCCCCGCACGGCGGCGACGGCCCGGGCCCGCCGCACGCCGGTGAGATGACCGGCCTCGTGGTTGCGCGGGGCCCGGGCGGCCACTTCCGATCACACCGGCTGTTCTTCTACCCTCGGAATGAGGGCAGTTGGGCCTCGCCCACGCCCCAGGCTCCCAGCCCCCGAGCCGCGACCGACTCCACCGGCCGGCTGGAGCCGTACCGCCGACGACACGGCTCCAGCCACCCGCCCTCCGGGCGGACGGCTCACCGGGGCAACTCCCGCTGCCCTGCTCGTCCGCCAGGAGGGCGCCTCGCGTGAGGACCGCTCCTGGGGGGAGTCCGGCCTCACGCGTGCCCTGGTCGTCGCCGCACCCGCGCGGCGGCGACCGCCCCCACAGCCTCCCACCGCCACCGCACCGTGTCCGGACCTCGGCACAACCGACCAGGAGTCCGCCTCGGGAGCCGGTGGCATCTGAAGAGGTCTGTGCGGATCCGCCCGTCCGGACCGACTGCTGTCCATGCCAGTCGCCCCGTCCAGGCAGCCCCGGTATGAGCGGAGCATTTTCTCCCTGCTCCGCCACCATCCCGCCGCCCCACGCCCCACGCCCCACGCCCTACGCTCCACGCCCCGCGGCCATCAGCCGTCCGGCCCGGGGCGAAGAGGCCCTGGTGTGGGCTGATGCGGCGGTGCTGGAGCGCGCGGATCGTATCCGAGCGGCCTGGACCACCGCGGGTACGGACACCGGCCTGCTCGGCCCGGCTCCGGCCTGGCGGGACACCGCCCGCACGGGCACCCCGGTGTCGCTCGGCCCCGACGACCGCATCCCGCCCCTGCCCTTCTTGACCCGCCCGAGCCAGCCCCTCCCAGCGCTCGCTGCACCTTGCGGGCCCGAAACCCTAGCGCTGAGCTCTTCTGTGCTTCTTTGTGTTGATCTCGGAACATGGGCCGGGGTTCAGTCGAGTCCGCGAAGGGGAATCCAGCAACGAGAGTGTGCGGACGATTCAGGGGGAAGGCAGTGACGCAACCAAGTGGCGTAGAGCCGGACGCTGAGCTCATCACCTTACTCATGCAGGAGTACGAGTCTCTGCGGACCGAAGTAGTGCATCGAGTGACCTCAAGAATGCAGATCCTGGGCTTCTCGGGAGTTGCCGCTGCTCTTATCGCGACAGGCGGGCTTTCGCTGCACAAGCCCAACCTCTATCTCGCGGTGGCCGTCCTCCTTCTGGGTCTGCTCTGGTTGAGGGACTGCAATCAGGGCATTCAGCGAATTGGTCGGCACCTTCGCGAGGTCGAGAGCGAGGTCAACCGTCTCTCAGTTCGTGCCTATGGCGGCAGTGTGCTGACGTGGGAGACACATCGGCACGTAGGTCGACAGAGGGAGCGGCCCGTCTGGCGCTTTGTTGGTCGTATCGGTGGTTGGACTGGCCGTCAGTGATCAGCTACGACCGATGGAGCTGGGTGTGGCTCGTTCCCCGGAACCCGGTGAGCCTCACAGTTCACCTGCGAGAGATCGGCGTCCTGCCCCAATGCGGCAGGACCTGGCTCATCACGCGTGGAACTGGCCAGGAATTCACGCGCCGTCGAAAGCCCCGACCCGCGACCGACGAACAGCCGTGGCCCGGCGTCCGCGCGGCACCAGTTCTTCCGACGCGGTCACCCAGGGCTGCGCCTGGCTCATAACCGCCACGTGTGGCGGTCGTTCAGCTGCATGTGCCGCCCTCTCTTCCGCCCCGTGTCCTTGTCCTCGTCGGGCTCGTGGCCGCGGCCGTGTCGGGTCTGTGCGCCGGGCAAGTGGCACCAAAGGTCCGGCGCCCTGGGCAGGGTGAGGATCGCCCCGGACAACGCCTCGTCCGTCAATGACCTGGAACGGCGCGACGAGACGGCGTCAGGCGGCTACTTGGGCCGGTGGCAGCCTCACCCCGGCGTCTGGGCTCCAGCCCGCCACACTCCCGCTCCAGACGCCCACCGAGATCGACAAGGCCAACTACCGAAAGCTCTGGGGATAGCCCATGCGCCGCACCCCCGTGCTCCTCGCCGGAACCCTGTCGATCTGCGGGCTCGCCGCCGGGGGAGGGGCGGGCTACACCTGGTGGCAGGGCAGTTCCTCCCCCTCTTCCTCCCACGCCCTCTGCGCTCCCGACCTGTCCCGGCCCGGGTACGTGGCTGCCGCGAGCGAGAACGTCGCACTCGTCACCGTGACGGGCAAGCAGGGCTACGCGGCGGAGGAACGCACCACTCCCGGCGGCGTACAGACCGTCGCCGTCCGCACCGACAAAACCTTGAAGGGCACACCCCCCGGCACCTTCCGGACCCCACCGCGGCCTGGACGGCCGGGACGCAGCACATCGGCAGTGGATTGCTTCCCCCGGAGCCCATCCGGTGCTGACTTCGGCAAATGACACGCCCTCAGCAAACTCGACCAACGGCTGCCGTCCGGCCTCGCCGATGTAGAAGTACTCCGCCACTGCGGCCGCGGGCGCCAGGGCGGCGGTGAAGTAGCGGGAGGCTCCAGGGTGCCGTCCCGGGATGCGGGCGGGGCTTCTACGGGGTGGGTGCGTGGAGGGCGTCCGGCGGTGGGGCGATCAAGGTGAGGGCGGCGTCGAGGAGAGCCTGGACCCGGTCCGGTGTGAACCTGTGCGGTTCGATGGGGAACATCATCATCCAACCGTCGCCGATGGCGCCGAGTTGGTCGGCGAGGAGGTCGGCAGGAATGTCGGCGCGGATGGTCTTCTGTGCCTGGCCGGCCGCTAGGAGCGAGGCCAATTCGCTGCGGTGGCGGGCGTAACGCCGTTCGATGACGGCGGCGAAGGCCGGTTCGTACCGTGCGTGGATCAGTAGTTGGGACATCACGGGCCAGAATTCGGGATCGTCAGTGGTCCGCAGCAGCCACCGTTCCAGGATCGTCCTGACGTCAGGCCGGTCCTGACCGGTCGCGAGCATGGCATCGAAACCGTCGAACCTGTTCTCCGCCAGCGCGGTGACCAACTCCTCCTTGTTGGCGAAGTAGTACGTCACAGCCCCGGTCGTGCACCCCGATCGCTGGGCCACCTTGCGCAGCGATGTGTGCGCGTAACCCTCCTGCGCGATCACCGAGGCCGCTGCCTTCAGCAGCTCGGCCCGCTTCGCCGCGCGGTCGCCCGTGGGACGGCCACGCCGTACGACAGGGCCGGCTGCGCCGTCGTTGTGCATCTGTCGGGTCGCTTTGTCGGACACCCGGCGATTCTGCCACACATTTGAAGTAACAAATGTTGTGCAAATGGTTGAGGGCGGGGCACCCCGGGTGTGGCTGGAACCGGGCCGTGACACGCCGTGGTTGCCGCCGACCCGGAGACGGAGTCCTGCATAGGATCGGATGCGGCCTTGCCCTGCAGTGTCCCCGTCGGACGACCGGCCAGAGAGGCTTGCTCGTGCACCGCTGGCTTTCCGAACGGCGCCGGTCGGTGGTGAGCCTGGCCGTCGCGGCATGTGCGGCAGTGCTTCTTCCCCTCGACAGCGTGGCGCGACTGTCGGCAGCAGATGTGGGGGTGTTCGTCCTGTTCGCCTACCTCCTTCCCTATCTCGCCCTCACCTTGACCGCCTTCTTGAGTGTCGCCCCGGAGCAGGTCCGTTCCTGGGCGCAGCGTGAAGCGCGCGGTACGTTCCTCCAGCGCTACGTCCTGGGAACGGCACCCGGGCCCGGGGCTTCGCTCTTCATTGCGGCAGCCGCACTGGTGGTCGCCGTGCTCTGGTTGCCCGGCCACTTCTCCACCACCTTCTCCACCCTCCCGCGCACGCTCGTGGCCCTCGCGTTGGTCGTCGTCGCCTGGATCTGCGTGGTCGTCGCCTTCGCCGTCACTTTCCAGGCCGACAACCTCGTGGAGAACGAACGGGGGCTCGACTTCCCCGGAGAGCAGTCTGCTGCTTGGGCCGACTACGTCTACTTCGCTCTGGCCGCGATGACGACGTTCGGCACCACCGACGTCGAGGTGACCTCACGGGGCATGCGGCGGACCGTGGCGGCGAATACGGTCATCGCGTTCGTCTTCAACACCGTCACGGTCGCGATTCTGGTTTCCGCCCTGGGCGGCCACTAGCGCTCGCACCCAGTGCCGCAGCACAGCACGGCCGATGCGCCGCCGGTTGGCAACTCCCCGGCCGTGGTCACGGCGCAGGCCCTCCACGGGCGGCCCTCGGCCGATTGCGGTATCGGGGCGGGGATGCCCGGGGCCGCCGCCGTGCGCGGATTTCACGCCCGGCGGCGGTGCAGGCGGTCCGCGATGCGGTCGGCGGTCCAGGCGGCGCGCAGTGTCGGCGCGCTCAGGACGGACGGGGTGAACCGTGGCCGGGCCCGCCAGACGGTGGCGAGGTCTTCGTGCATGTGGTCGCCGGCGAGCCGGTCGGCGAGCAGCGTTCCCAGGTAGGGGGACTGGGCGAGACCGTGGCCGTTGCAGCCGATGGCGTAGAAGACGTTCTTCGTCGCCTCGCCGGCGACCGGCAGCAGCGACGACGTCATGGCGATCCACCCGCCCCAGGCGCGTTCCGGCGCGACGTCGCGGAGCGAGGGGAACCGGTCGTGAAAGCCTCGCACCAGGTCCGCCACGACGGCGTCGTCCGGCTCGCGGGCGCCCAGCGTTCCCTGTGCCGTCCGCAGCCGACGGGTTCCGAACATGATCGTGCCGCGTGGGGTCGGCCGGTAGTTCTCCAGGATCGTGTGGGGAGTGACGATGCCGGTGTGCCGCGTCCAGCCGGTCGCCGCCAGGCGCTCGGGGGCGATCGGTTCGGTCTCGACCAGGCTGGTCCAGATCGGGGTGACCATCCGCTTCGGGGCGATCGCGAGGTCGCGGGAGTAGGCGTTGGTGGCCAGGAGTACACGCTCCGCGCGGAGGCGGCCCGCGGTGACGTCGATGTCAATGCCGCCGGTGTGGGACTCGACGTTGCGCACGGCGGTACGTTCGTACACCCGAACGCCCGAAGCCAGCAGAATCTCGCGCAGACCGAGCGCGAACTTCCCGGGGTTCAGCAACCCGCCGCCCCGTTCGAACACGCCACCGAGAAACGTCTTCGGCAGCCCGAAGTCGCCGCCCTCCACGAACTCGACGTCCGCTCCCGCACCGCGGAGGATCCGGGCGTTCCGTTCGGTGCGCCGGAGCTGGGCCGGGGAGACGGCGGCGATGACATTGCCCGTCGGCTGGTAGTCGCAGTCGATGGCGAGCCGCCGGATCAGGCTTTCGGTGAAATGGGCCGCCTCCTCCGCGTAACGGATGAGACCCGGCAGGCGCCGGGCGTACAGGGTGTTCAGGAGCTGTGGATCGCCTGCCAGTGCGTTCGACAGATACCCGGCGTTGCGCGAGCTGCCGCCCGACCCGCAGAACCCGGACTCCAGCAGGACGACGTCCGCGCCGCGCTCAGCCAGTCGTAGCGCCGCCGCCATACCGGTGTATCCGCCACCGACAACGGCGACGTCACACGTGTGCTCCCCCTCCAGCATCGGGGCAAAGTCGGTGGGCCGGTCGGTCCAGCCACCGAATGCCGAATATGCCACCCCGGAGACACCGGCCCCGCTCGCTGTCACGTCGTTCATGTTGATCACGGCTTCCTGTCCTGAAACAGCAGATGACGGCACCGTATCCAGCCGAAAGAATTTACACAACAGGTGTTATTAAATTTCTCCGCCGTGCCCTGTACCACCGAGGGGCCGTGCGCCACGCACCTCGGCCACGCTGCGGAGACAGCGGCGGCACTGAGGACGGGCATCGCTGTTCCTGACGGCTCGTCGGCCGCCGGTTCGTACGTACCGCGCCTCAGGGGCTGCTCCCGCGCCCAGCGGTCCTGGCCCTTCACGGCAACGACAGTTCCTCGCCGAGCCGCTCGCACCGCGGGCGAGAAGGGCCGCGGGTCCGGGACCACGGCCGTGCTCACCCGTTGTGGAGGCGTCCCTCACCGAACTCCGCTACGGCACAGTCGCGTTACATGCCCGGGCCGGAGTCGGCCGACCCGCCGCTACCGCCTCGCGGGCGTCTTGCCGTGCAACCGCGCACAGCGGCATCGGAGTCGTGCACCACGCGTGCACCCCGGGAACGGGCCCGGACGCACCGTGGTGCGCGACCCGTTCCAGCCATCCGCCGACCGCTCCCGACAGGGGGCTCGCCCCCAGGCCCCGTGGTTCTTCACCCGCCCCCGGTGACCCTGCCGCGGCGGGCTCCCCGCTGCCCGGGATCATCAAGCCTCGGCGCCGCACGGCTGACTGCGTACCCTGCCCCCGCCTCCATGGCAGGGACGAGGCACACTTCTCCTCGAAGTCCCTTGCGGAAAGCACCACTTGCCGGGCGTCCTGGCAACAGCACCTCCCCGACACCTCGATCCGACCCGCCGCGACGCGCGCGGACACAAGACGTGAGGAGCGCAGCCCTTGCCCACCACCGCATACACGCCAAGGCAGTACGGCGGAGTCACCGTGCTGGTGGGCGCCAAACGGGGCGCTTACCCCTACGCCAACTCGGTACTCGTGCGCGGCACTTCCGAAGCACTGGTCATCGATCCGTCACTGTCGCTCGTCGGAGCGGCGCCCTGTGCGGACGTGGTTCTCGTGAGCCACGCGCACGAGGACCACGTCGCAGGTCTCGCCGAGTACGAAGTACCGGTTCACATCCACGAGAAGGACCTCGCCGCGCTGCGCTCGTGCGAGGTCATGGTCGAAGGCTACGGGCTTCCGCCGGACGCCGCAGCGCACACCCGCACGATGCTGCGCGACCAGTTCCACGTGCGGGATCGTCCCGATGCCTCCGGGTTCGAGGACGGCACGGTGTTCGACCTCGGTGGCCGCACCGTGACGGCCGTGCACCTTCCGGGCCACACAGCGGGCCACAGCGGATTCCTGATCGAGCCGGACGGCTTCCTCTTCGTGGCGGACATCGATCTGACCTCGTTCGGTCCGTTCTACGGAGACGTCGGCAGCAGCCTCACCGACTTCGAGGCCTCCATGAGCCGGTGCCGGGAGATCGGCGTCCGCTGGTACGGCACGGCGCATCAGAAGGGTGTGATCGACGGCGCCGGAGAGTTCTCCAGGCGGCTCGACGTCTACGTCGCGGTGCTGGCGAGGCGCGACGCAGCCCTCCTGACGTTGCTCGACGAGCCTCGGACGGTCGAGGAGATCGCCAAGCACCGACTTGTCTACCGCCCGC
The DNA here is from genome assembly GCF_053610825.1 of Streptomyces sp. NPDC054863. Taxonomy (NCBI): domain Bacteria; kingdom Bacillati; phylum Actinomycetota; class Actinomycetes; order Kitasatosporales; family Streptomycetaceae; genus Streptomyces; species Streptomyces sp. NPDC054863. Next base: position 8,435 of record NZ_JBSGZD010000033.1, read on the forward strand.
ACGTCACGGGCCCGCACGTCGATCCGGTCGAGCGGCGGACCGCGGTGCACCACCTGGGCCGGCTGATGGACACGGGACGTGTCACAGAGGTCGAACAGGGGAGGTACCGCGCGACGTAACCTGCGCCGTATACCGTCCCGGTCGCCCACGAAAGTCCGGTCACCGAGAGACGGCAGCGCATCGCGGTCGGCCCAATGCCGGTCTCCCCGGCCCAGACGGGTACGAACACCGAGGTGATCGCCGCGTTCAGCAGATTGTTGATGCCGGCCATGACGATGACGGTGAGCCGTGGCGGCTCGCCGCGCAGGAACAGATCTTCACCCTGGCGCCCGGGGGCGCCAAACTGAAACACCTCGGCACGGGCCTGCGTGACTTGGAGGAACAGGCGGCGCAGCGCTCCGAGCTGCGAGGCCGGTGGAAAGCCGGATCGCCGCGTAGCAGCAGCGGGACGTCTCTCGCCTTCCCCGAGCAGCGGTGGGATCACAGCACCCCGGTCTTCCTCGCCACTGAGCCTGAGGGCCGGCTGAGGGAGTGCGAGGAGATCCGCCCCTTCTGGTGCCCGGTCGAGGAACTGCCGCTGGATCGGATGTGGGCCGACGTCGCCTACTGGCTCCCGCAAGTCCTGTTCGGCATCCGGGTCAAAGCCGCCCTCACCTACACCTCCAGCGACCGCCTGAAGGTCGCCGACGCCTGCCTCGCGCCGCTCACCACCCTTGAAGAACCGCTCTCGCTCGGCGCACCGACGGCCTAGACGACAGCGTTGCTTCGGCAAGGGCATGCCGCGCATCGCGGCTGCACTTCCCAGGGCACCTGATCCCTTCACACACGCCGGCCCTGGGCACAAGAATCTGCGCGGGGCCGACGTGCGTCCCGTGCAGGAGGCTGCGTCGGCTTCTGTTCTGCGGCGGGGAATCCGGCGTACGGCGCTGTGCTGTTCCTCGTCGTGCGCGGGCAGGGCCGGGCCCGGGGCCTTCAACTGTCCGTGGGCGGCTGTTCGCGCTGCCTTTTCCCGACCCAGTCGTGCAGGCCTCGATGAGCGCGCCGGCAGGTGAGCGGATTTCGGCGGCGGCGAGTCTCTTGCATGGTCACCGAAGCCGGAGAACCTGGAGCCGATACGCTCCTGGCGACCATGCACGGCGCAGATGACTGACAATGCCGGGATGACCCGACCCAGAATCCGTGTCGCCGCATACGTCATCCGGAACCGCACCGTCCCGGAAGTTCTGGTCTTCGACCACACCGGTATGCCCGAGGCCGGCACCCAAGTCCCTGCGGGGGGAGTCAAATCAGGCGAAGATCTGGAAGAAGCGGTCCTTCGAGAGGTCGCCGAGGAGACCGGTCTGCTGACAGCCACAGTCGTCCAACGGATCGCCGTGGAGAGCAAGCCCCATCCCGACACCGGTCAGCCACGACGAACCACTTTCTTCTTTCTGCAAGCATCAGCAGAAACCCGCGATGCGTGGAACCACCACGTCAAGGGCGACGGAGAGGACGCTGGCCTCATTTTCACCTGCCGGTTCCTCCCCCTCCCTCTGGAGCAACCACTGGCGGACGACCAAGACGCATGGCTGGGCCACATTGACCCGTGCTGGGCCACCGTCACCGTCGACAGTCAGTAATCGAAGGTCGGCCACAGCCGCTGAACACGTGACACCTCAGCATGCGGGCTTACCAGTCTCGCTCCCCGTAACCCGTCCCTTTGCGTGCCGGTGGCTAGCCGCGTAGATGCTGCAAGTTGCTGTCCCAGAGGACGAAGTCGCCTCCGGCGAGAAGCACTGTCTTTCGCTGGGTGGCAGGCTGTGGTCGGGCCGTTGAGCATCTCGGCGGGATCTGCCCCGTTCATCGGCCCCTTCCTGTCCTTGGTGCCGGCGCTGCACTCAGTTGTTGCGGTGGAGCCGCTGGCGGGTCCAGAGAGTGAGGTCGCTGCTGGTGGCGACGGCCAGGGTGCGGCCGGAGGGCGAGAATCCGGCGGTCGCCCCCGCGCCCCTGCCTCTCGATCTCCTGGACCATCGACTCATCTGCGAAGATGCAGCCTTTGCCGGACTGGATGCCGGGAAGCTATGGCAGACCCTCCTGGCTCTGGACCGCCTTGGCTTGGGCAGCTTGACGGCCTCCCCCACCCACGCGTATCCCACGGCGGTTGTACTCCACCCGCTTGTTCATGATGCGCATCCGCGGGCCGGACACCTCGCCGTGGTCGTTCACCTCCTGGGGAGGGCCGTGGATCGGGCAGGAACTCCCGTGGACCCGGAATACTGGCCCGCCTGGACCGCGCTGAGCCCGCACATGCAGCACACCGCCCGGCACTTCCCCAGCAATCCCAGGGCTGCTCTGGGCGTGCCCGAACCGAGTTGGAGGCAGTCCTCGACATCGAGCGGCGCGCCCTGGGCGATGAGCATCCCTACACCCTCATGGCTCGCGGTGAACTGGCCTGGGTGCTGTTCATCCAGGGGGACTACGGCCGAGGCCGGGCGGGACTTGAAGAAGTCCTTGCCACGTATCGGAGTACTCTCGGCGACGACCATCGCGACTCTCTCCGTCCGCAACAGTCTCGTCTGGATGCTCTACCGCCAAGGCCATCTGGCCCTGGCCCGCGCGGAGTTCGATGCAGTTCTCACCGTGCAGTGGCACACCTTCAGCGAGCAGCACCCGGTCGTCCTCACCACCCGGCAGAAACTGGCCCGTGTGCTGCACGACCAAGGACACGTCGACGGGGCTCGCAGCGAGCTGGAGGCCCTTCTCACGATCAGGCAGAGCACCATCGGCAAAGACCATGTCGTCACTCTCAACACCCGGTGTCACCTCGCATGGGTTTTGCGCAGCCAAGGCGACACCGGCCGGGCCCGCACCGAGCTGGAGGCTGTCCCAGCGCTCTGCAGAGTGCCTTGGGGACATCACCCCGACGCGAACAGCGCCCGTCATCGCCTCGCTCAGGTCTTGCACGACCAAGGACTCATCCCGCGGGCGAGGCGGCTACTGGGAGAAGTGGTAGCGGCCTACGAGGTGGACCCAGGACCCGAGCATCCCTTCACACAAGCAGCCCGCGCCGACCTCGACGCACTCACCGAATCCGTCCCGCGTTCGTAGAAGTTCCGCACCCAGAAGAGTCTGGCACGGCTCAGTCGGTGGACTACGTCGAAGACCTGCTTCTGCAGTCCGTTCGCGTACGCCTCGTGCTCGACGCGCTTGAGCCTCTGGGTCTCCGTTTCGGTGGTGCTGAAGAGGCACAGCACGGTCCCCGGACGGGCCTGGGCTGAGATTCCGCGACGAGTTGATTTGTGGGCGATACCCATGCAGAGCAGGGCAGGGGCCTCTGCGATGATGGACTGCTGTATTCCTGCGCCCGCGAGGTGGTCCTTTGAAGAAGGTGGCACTGCGTCCCTACGCACTGTTGCCTCGGCAGTACGACGAGCGGAAGGTCCTGGCTTCCACGGTGGATGCGTGGGGAAGGGCCCTGTGGCTGATCTGCCCCGATGCCGTTTTCCCGTCAAGTCCCTACGGGAGGACCCGGCCGCAGCCCGTGGATCTACCCTTCGACGCGCTGCTTGTCACCGACCACGCGGGCACGGTGCAAGAGCGGACCTTGCACGGCGTGACAGTGCTCCCGCACCTGGTCGACGCCCTGCCCAATGGCCGAATCGTTCTGGAGGGCGGGAGTTCTGTCGGAGATCGCAATGCACAGATATTCGGTCGCGACGGCCGTCCCCGACGCAGCTTCGCCGTGGGAGCCTCAGCGGCGTTCATGCTGGCGGACCGCTGTCACAATCTCTGGACCGCTTACGGGGACGAAGGCATCTACAGCGACCCCATCAGCTCAGCCGGCCTGGCCCGATGGGACAGTGGGGGCAACCAACTGTGGGAGTACTGGCCGCCCCAGGGCATCGACCACATCGCAGACATCGAAGCGCTCAACATCACCGATGGCGCAGCCTGGGCCGTCTACTGGCCCTCCTCCCCACTCCTTGAGGCACAGGCCAACGGACAGCTCCGCGTGCGGAAGCACCCCGTGATGTCGCCACGCGGACTGGCGGTACACGACGACCGCGTACTCATGCTCGGCGGCTGCCGCCGCGATGGTGTCCGGCAGAGCGAACTCGCCACCGTTCATAACTGCCGCATGACCGACAGCGAGGCGGTCATCGTCGAAGAGGCAGAACTCACCATGCCCAACGGAGACCCGCTCCGACGCTACGCACGCCCCGTGGGTCGAGGCCGGAACCTCTATCTGCACGGCCGATCCACAAAGCAGTGGTACGTGCTGGGCCTGTAGCCGGGAAGGTGGCGGTCAGGACGGGCTTCGGGAACACCGCGGCTGCCGATCGACAACAAACACGGGCCGGGCCAGCGGAGAGGCAGGGACGCGGTTTCTCGGTTCTGTTGGTTCACAGAACGGGCGCGTCTGGTCCGGCGCTGGCAGATCAGCGGCGAGTGGGCGTGGCGGGTGGCGTTGGAGGGATGCGGGGAGCGCGACTTGTACCGGCCACGATGTGCTGGAGGTCAGGGCGAACGATCTGGACGTCCCCTGAGGTCAGGTACAGCCGGTCCGAAGGATGCGGACCTCGCGCACCGGCGAGGAGGGAAGCCGTCAACACGGCATGCCGACTTCGCCGTTCGCGACCGATTCCTGGCCCCCGGCAGGCAGGGCCGACCCATGCCCCGGACGCCCTCCGCCCCATCCCCGAGCCTCCGGCGACGACCACCGGACCCCGTCTACCGTGTCACCCATGACAGTTCTGATCATCGGCGGCAGCGGCTTCCCGGGCACCGAACTGATCCGGCAGGCGCGCACAGCCGGGCACACCACGGCCGCCACTTACGCTTCCGGGCCCGGCGACGCCACCCCGACCCAGTGGCAGGACAGCTGGACACGCCCATGGCCAGGGTGCGCCCGCAGGCCGTCCTCAACGCATCGAGCAGCAAGGACCACTGGACGGTCACCGCACAGGCCCCCGTACGGCTCGCGATGGCCGCACTCCAGCACGGAAGCCGCTTGGCCCACGTCTCCAGCGACGCCACCTTCTCCGTGGTTATCTCGGGTTCGGACACCTCTATTGCAGTTCAGAGCCCCGTGGAAGAGTGAGGGACGTAGGGCATATAGCAGCGCTGTCGCGAGGGTGTCCACGTCGTTCGTCACAAAGCGACCTTGGATACCCTCGTTCTCGTCTCCGCAGGCACCCCTTGGGACCACACCACCAGGAGGAACCAGTGGCATCCTCGCAACTGCTCACCCCCGAGGAGAAGCTCGCCGACGCGAAGAAGCTGTTGAGCCTCCCACGTATCGTCGTAATCTGCGGCTCCACCCGCTTCATGACCGAGATGCACGAGGCCGATCTGCGGGAGACCAAAGTCGGAAAGATTGTCGTCAAACCGGGCATCGACATGAAGTCGCCGCACGAACTGTGGTCCGATTCTGTCGAGGCAGAGGCGCTGAAGATTCGACTCGACGATCTGCACCGAGCGAAAATCCGGCTCGCTGATGAGGTCCTGGTAGTCGGCGACTACATCGGAGACAGCACCCGAGCCGAAATCGCCTACAGCCGGTCGCTGGGCAAGCCCGTGCGGTTCACGCACCCCGAAGTTGACCCTGACGTCTGATTGCCTGCTGCCATCTCCACAACCAGGCTTGGCAGCCCGCCGCCTGACCGTCTTCGCGGTGGCTTCGGCCGTCGTTCACTCCGCACCCTCCGTCGGCATCCTTGGAATTGACCACCTAGTACGCCAGCAGCACTCCATCTCTGCTGGTCAGCGGCGTCATTTCGAGCCTATCGGGCTGACGGTGCATCAGTCGGTGGTTCCGGGAAGTCGGGCAGGGAAGGGTGACTGGGGTAGGGGAGTCGGGCAGGCTTGGGGTGTGATGGGCGACTTCGTTACAGGGCGATGGACCGCCGAACTCAAGGAGTTGATCCTGCGGGGAGGGGGGCGGCCGGGTGGAGCCACGGCGTCAGATGCGTGACTACGTGCGGGGTCTGATCGGCCCGGTGGGCCGCAAGAACAGCTGGCAACTGGCCGAATATGCAGGTCACGCCACCCCGGACGGGCTGCAGCGGCTGCTCGCCGACAGCGGTGGATGCGATCGGGACCCGCGTGCCCGGCTTCCTCCGCCAGCGTTCATCCGTTCTTGCGCTGCAGCGGCGCAACCAGGCCCCGCATGTACGCCAGCGCCGACTGACGCGGTTCCTCTCGATTGAACCTGTGCACGAACCGCCCATGCAGAGCGTCCAGTTCACCCGCCCACAACCTGACACCCTCAGGGTCCCACCCATTAACCACACCAACGAGTGAACTGGCAGCAGTCACGCCGAGCACCGTTGCAGAACTAGCTCGTCGACGGAGCCCGTCACCAACTCGACCTCATCCAGAACGAAGCCGCCTCGCGAGGAACCACGGTCAACATCGTCATCGACTTCCTCCACGTCCTGGAGTCCCTCTGGGGCGCCGCCTGGAGTTTCCACAAGAGCGGCGATCCCGCCGCCGAGGACTGGGTCGCCATCCACGCGCTGAGCACCCTTGCCAAAGGTGCCCGGAGAACAGCCAGGCGATCAAAACCCAGGCGCAGGCAATGAACCTGGCGGACCTCCAACGTCACGGTGCGGAAGCCTGCATCCGCTACCTCACCAACAAAGAACCCTTCCTCTACTACGAACACGCACTCGCGGCGGGCTGGCCATCGCGACCGGCGTCATCGAAGGTGCCTGCCGCCGTCTGATCGCCGACCGGCTCGATATCACCGGCGCGTACTGGGGACTCGTCGGCGTCGAAGCCCTCCTGGAACTTCGGGCACTGAACAGCAACGGCGACTTCGACACCTACTGGCGCTAACACCTCACCCGCGAACACCACCGTGTCCACCACACTCCTGACCAGGACAAATGAACCCTCGCGGCCTCGCCAACACCGCCCCCGCGGAAGAGCTACACCCGGGTGGCGAGGATGCGGCGGTCGGTCTTGCCAGAGGGGGTGATCGGGAAGGCCGGCAGGCAGACGAACCGGGTCGGGACCATGTAGCCAGGCAGGACACGGCGGGCGTGGGCGGCGAGTGCGGCACCGGTGTCGTCGGTCCGGGGTTCTTCAGCGGTGTAGAAGGCGGTGAGGGCCGGTTCGCCGATACGGCTGACCGTGCGCAGGACTGCCAGTTCACGGACGCCCGGTGCGTCGCGCAACCGAGCCTCTACTTCGCCCGGTTCGATCCGGTAACCGTTGATCTTCACCTGGTCGTCGGCCCGGCCCGCGTAGCGGTAGGTACCGCCGGGCAGCATGACGGCCAGGTCGCCGCTGCGGTAGCAGCGGCGGGTGCCACCGTCGGGTGTGGGGAGTTCGGGGAAGCGCTCGGCGGTGAGCTCCGGTCGACCCAGGTAGCCGGGGGCCAGGCCTGCGCCGGAGACGACGATCTCCCCGGTCTCACCGGGTCGGACGTCTGTGCCGTCCGGGCCGAGGACTCGCAGCTCCCAGCCGTCCAGTGGTTCGCCGAGGTCGAGTGCGAAGTCCGGGTCGGCGTCCGGGTCCGGGGCGCGGTCGAGTTCATCGCCGGTGAGCGGGCGGGAGGTCACGAAGACCGTGGACTCGGTGATGCCGTAGGTATTGACGAAGCGGGTGGTCCTGCCGACGGCGGTGCGCCAGACGCGGACGTCCCGCACGTCGATGGACTCCCCGCCGAAGATCACGTACCGCAGGGCCTCCGGGGCACGCCGGCCCAGACGGGCCGCCCGGGTGAGGTGGCGGAAGACGGAGGGCACCACGTTGAAGACGGTAACGCCCTCGCGGCGGAGCAGGTCCAGAGTCTCCTGCGGGGAGGCCGCGGTTTCCTGCGGGACGACCGTCAGGGTGGCCCCGTTGAGCAGCGCGCCCCAGATCTCCCAGACCGAGAAATCGAACGCGTAGGAGTGGAAGAGCGTCCACACGTCGTCCGGTCCCAGGTCGTAGCGGTCGGCGCAGGCGCGGACCAGGGCGACGACGTTGCGGTGCGGGACCGGAACGCCCTTGGGACGGCCGGTGGAGCCAGAGGTGTGGATCACGTACGCGGGGGTGCCCGGGTCGACGGCCGGGGCAACGGCGGCCTGCGGCGGCGCGGGTGCCGCCGGGCGGTCCAGCCGCAGGACAGGAGTGGCGCCCACCGTAGTGGGCACGGGCCGGTCGGAGAGAATCAGGGACAGCTCGGCGTCCTGCGCGGTGAAGCGCAGTCGCTCGGCCGGGTAGTCGGGGTCCAGCGGTACGTAGGTGTGCCCGGCCCGGAGCACGGCGAGCATGGCAGTGACGACCTGGGCGCCGCGAGCGAGGTGCAGACCGATCCGGGCACTGGGCCGGGGGCAGCGCCGGCGCAGCAGGTCGGCGAGGCGGACGGAGTCGGCGCAGAGACGGTCGTAGGTGGTGTCCCCGTGTTCGTCACGCACCGCGACCTGGCCGGGCCGGCGGGCCGCCTGCTGGTCGAAGAGGAGGTGCAGGAGCGGCGGACCGGAGGGGAGACCTCGCTCTGTGGGAAGGGGGTGGTCCTCAATCATGGTCGGCCTGCCTTTCCGGTGTGTGGGTGTGGGGAGGGGCGGCCTCGTGGGTCACAGAACGAGCCGAACCCGTCGCCGGCGTAACCAGGCATCAAGCTGGAGCACCATCTCGGTGTCTGCCCGGCCCAGCCAGCCGCCCCGGTCCAGCCGGCGCGGGTCGTCGACCACCTGCCGCGAGCGCTCCCGGTCGAGCAACGGCAGCACGGGGGCGTCGCGGTCGTCGAGCAGGGCGCGCAGCCGGTCGGTCAGGGACTGCTTGTAGCCGGGGTGATAAGTGATCGGGAACGGAACCTTGGGCCGGTCGAGCACCGCGTCGGGCAGCAGGTCGCGGGCGATGGCCCGCAGCAGGCTCTTGTCCCGGCCGTCGAAGGACTTCATGCGCCAGGGAACGTTGTACAGGTATGAGAAGAGCCGGTGTTCGGAAAAGGGGAAGCAGATCCGCAGGCCGACCGCAGCGCCGAGCCGCTCGGAGTGGTTGATGCCCTGTTCGTAGAGCCGGGTCATGTGGAAGTGGTCGATTTCCCTGGCCCGCCGGTCGTCGTCGGAGGCACCCGGCAGGTGGGCGACCTCCTGCCGGGCCTCGGCGTACCGGTCGGCGCAGAAGCCGTCGAGGTCTACCCGGCGCAGCAGGCTGCGGTCGAAGAGCCCGTTGCCGAAGCCGTCGGTCATCCCGAAGGCGCGGGCCCGCTCGATCCACGGAAAGGTCCGGTGCCCGGTCACCTCCCCTTCCGCAGCGCTGGGCAGACCGCCGAAGACCACGTCGGCGGCCTCGCCGCTGAGGACCGACGGGGTGACACCGGCGACCTGACGGTAGAACAGGTACGGGGTGATGTTCTTGTCCCCGAAGGGCGACGGGTGGTCCTTGGCGTCGAGTACGGCGTCGTGGATGCGCGGATCGGTCAGTTCGGCCGGGTCGACCAGGATCTCGCGGTGATCGCAGCCGAGGTGGTCCACCACCGCGCGGGCGAAGGGCCCGTCGGGCACCGGGGTCGCGGTGTCGCCGAAGGAGACGGTGAAGGTAGGCAAGCCCGTCCCGTGCCGGGCCGCCAGGAGGCCGGTGAGGGTGCTCGAATCGAGGCCGCCGGACAGGAGCACGGCGTCACCGGGGCCACCGGTCTGCCGGGCGACGGCCTCACCGAGCAGGCCGCGCACGGTGTCGATGGTGGTGGCGAGGTCGTCCTCGTGCGGACGTGCCTCCACGGACCAGTAGCGGCGTTCTCGCGGCCCGGCCGCACCGAGGCGCAGCAGGTGGCCGGGGCGTACTTCCCGTACACCGCGCAGGGCGCCGTGGCCGGGTCGGCGTACCTGGGAGAGCAACGCGCACAGGCCCTCGGCGTCGAGTTCGGGTTCGACGAGGGGGTGGGCGGCGAGCGTGGCCACGTCGGAGGCGAACAGCGCGCCCTCCGGCAGCGGGAACCAGAGGAGCGGCCGTACCCCGAACCGGTCGCGGCACAGCACGAGTTCGCGGGTGCGCGCGTCCCAGACCGCGAAGGCGAAGAAACCCGAGAGGTGCTCGGCCACCGCGTCGCCCCACCTGAGGTAGGCGTGGAGCACCAGGTCGGCGTCGGTGGGGTGGGGGAAAGGCAGGTCGAGGCGCGAGCGCAGCTCGCCGGTGTTGTCGAGGAAGCCGTCGAGAACCAGTACGGCAAGGGGGCGGCCGGGTTCTCCCGCGATGGCGGGCTGCGCGCGGGCCGGGTCAAGCGGGTCGGGGCTGTGGCCGAGCACGGCACAGGGCCCGGCCCAACGACGTTCGAGCGGACCGCCGCGGGGCGACGGAGTTCTCGGCGCAGGGCCGGTGACCTCGGATGTCAGGTCGTGGCGCCGGTCGACCCGGCCACTGATCGCGGACATGGCGCACCTTTCACCGGGAGCCGGGGCGGCTGTGGTTCAGAACGGGGCATCGATGGGGTCGAGAGCTTCCAGCGGTTCCGCGAGGCGGTCGGGAAACGTGGTCAGCAGCACGGTCAGGAGGCGGCCGAGCCGGGAGACATCGGCGGGGTCGAAGCGGTCGCCGCGGTAGGAGAGGCCGGCGCGGAGCCTCCCGCCGTCCTCGCTGAAGGTGACGGTGAGTCCGAACTTCGTGTCGTAGCCGTAGCGTTCGTCGGAGTGCAGCGGGGTCGCCGTCGTCCCGGCGATGGATACCGGGGCGGTGGAGCGGGCGCTCATGTTGAGCATGACCTCGGCGTACGGGGTGGTGTGGGAGCTGCGTGGCGGGGAGAGTCGGGCAACGAGTTCGTCAAGGGGGGCGCGCGGGTGGTCGGCATGCAGCAGGACGGTCTCGCGGGTCGCGGCCAGCAGGTCGCCGAGGGTCTCGCCAGGCCTTCGGGTGGAGCGCAGGATGGCGGTGCCGAGCCGGGGGCCCAGCAGGTCGGCGAAGCTCTCACCGGGGGAATCGGCGACGGGGAAGGCGAAGGTGAGGTCCTGCCGCTGCGTCAGCTGGTGCAGCGCGGCAGCCAGGGAGGCCGCGACGACCATGAACCACGAGGTCCCTCGGGCGCTGCCGAAGGCGCGCAGCCGGGGCAGCAGGTCGTCCGGGAGGTCGAGGACGACCACCCCGTCGGGTCCGGCGGGTGAGAGCGGTTCCAGCGGCAGTTGGGCGGGCGCCCCAGCAAGGCGGGCGGCCCAGAAGTCCACAGCGGCGGCGGCCTCGGCCCGTGCCCCGGGGGACCGTGTCGCGGCGACGAAGTCCCGGTACTGCTGGGCGGGCCGCTCCTGCGGAGGGCCGCCGGCGGCTTCCCTGTGGGCCGCGGCCAGTTCGGCTGCGAGGGTCTGCACCGATCCGCCGTCCAGCACCAGGTGGTGGGCGCAGACCAGCAGGGCCTGGGAGCCCCCTGGCATGGCTGCCAAGGCGAAGCGCACCAGACGGCCGGAGGCCGGGTCGAATCCGGTCCGCACGGCATCCCGCAGCCAGGTCTCCGCGGCCTTGAGGGCGTCCGGCTCGGGCAGCTCGTCGAGGGTGAGGAGTTCGAGCGCGGGGTTCCAGGGCTCGCCGACGCTCTGGACCAGCCGGCCGTCGTCGTCGAGGAACCGGGTGCGCAGGATCTCGTGCCGGGCCACCAGAACCGCCAGGGCGTCCTTCAGGGTGACGGCGGACAGGCGGCCGTGCAGGCGCCAGGCCAGCACGATGTTGTAGAGCGAGCGGCCCGGGTCGAGTCGTTCGGCCAGCCAGATGCGTTCCTGGAAGCCGGAGGCGGGGATCTGTTCGGTGTGCGGGGCGGGTCCGCCGCGGAGCGCCGGTCCGGCGGGTACCGCCCGCTCGTCGACGAGCGCGGCAAGGTCGCCGAGGCGGGGGTGGTCGAAGACGTCCCGCAGGGTGATCACTGTGCCGAGGTCCTCGCGGACCTGGGTGACGAGCATCCCCACCAGCAGTGAGTGACCGCCGAGTTCGAAGAACGACTCCTCGGGGCGGGGCGGGTCGATGCCCAGGACCTGCCCCCAGATCACTGCGAGCGCGCCGAGGCAGGCCGGGGTGTGCACGCCGCGGCCCGGGGGCTGGTCGGTGCCCTCAGGGTCTGCCGCGGCGGGGGCGAGCAGTTCCAGCAGGTTCCCCGGCAACCACCGGGCCCGTGCGGCTGTCCGCCAGGCCGGGCCCTCCGCGGCGGGTAGCGGCAGCCGGACCGGGTTTGGTGCGGTGCAACCGGCAGCGGGGCTCTCCCGTACGGCCAGGGCCGCGGACTCCTGCGAGAGCCATAGCTGGCCGGGGACCCCGGGCGCGGCCGGGTTGCCGTCCTGGTCGGCCACGTAGGCGCACACGCCGCCGGACAATGCACCGACCTGGTCCTCGCCTCCGGGTGCCGGGTCCGCCGTGCGCCAGGCCGGCGGCAGTACGCCGGTGACGCGTGTCCCGGCCGTCGCGTGCCCTGGATGCGGCAGGACGGTGGCCACGTCGCCGATGGGGCGGTGCGGGGTGGTGCAGGCGTCACCGAGCAGCGCGACGTAGTCGTCGGCCAGCGCGGCCAGCAGGGTCGGCCCCAGGGTGCCGCCCGGGTCCTTCAGAAGCAGGGAGAGACCCCCCTTGTCGCCACGGAGCATGAAGGAGGCACGGTAGTCGGCGGTGCTCTCCAGCTGCCGCAACGTCAGCGTGCAGGACGGTCCGCCGGGGGCGGACAGCCGCAGGGCGCGGACGTCGACGCTGGGGTGACGCCCGGCGTCCCACCACTGGAAGACCACCTGGTGGGTGCGGGGGTGGGCGTCGGGGCCGCTGAGTCCCGCGCTGCGCAGGATGGCTGGCAGCGGCAGGTCGCCGTGGGCCGTCAGCGTCCGCAGGTGCGCGGCAAGCCCGGTGATCAGCGAGGCGTGGTCCTCCTTGCGGGTGACGGTGTGCAGAACCGGCAGGACGTTGACGAAGTAGCCCATCGCCTCTCGTGCTGCGGGCCGGCTCCGGCCGTGGAAGGGGACGGAGGCCAGCAGCTGGTCCTGGCCGCTGTAGCGGCGCAGGAGCGCGAAGAAGACGCCGAACATCACGGCGAAGCGGCTGACGCCGAGTTGTGCGGCGAGGGCATCGACCCGTTCGAGGAGGCCGCGGTCCAGCGGGCGGTCCAAGACCTGGTAGCCGGTCGGCTCCAGCGCCGCGGGCAGCTCGAAGGCCGGGGGGACGGCGCCGAGTTCCTGGTGCCAGAACCTCCGGTGCTCCTCGCCCTCCGGCCCCTCGGCCAGGGCCCGAGAGTGGTCGGCGTGGGCCGTGAACACCGCCGTGCCGTCGGGTTTCCCCAGGTCCTCCCCGCGCCAGGCGCGTTCCAGCGCGTCCAGCAGCATGAGGACCGACGCGCCGTCACAGACGAGATGGTGGATGGCGATCAGCAGGACAGTGCCGCCGGGGTGCCGGACGATGTCGGCGCGCAGCAGCGGACCGCGTGTCAGGTCGAAGGGGTGCTGCCAAGCGGCCCGTACAGCCCGGTCCACGCTGCTGGAGGCTGTGTGCTCGCGGATCTCCAGAGGCATGGGCGCCGACAGGTCGAGGTCGGGGGCGCCGTCGCCGGTGTCGTGAACATGCCCGCGCAACAAGGGGTATCGGTCGGCGACCGCCGTCAGCACGGTCCGCAGCCGTCCGGTGTCGAGGTCGCCGTGCACGTCGAAGGCCAGGGGGATGATGTGCGTCCACTGGCCGGGGTCGAGCTGCCAGCCGATCCACATGGCCCGCTGCGTCACGGACAACGGGATCCGGCTGCCGTCGCCTGCCGGCCGGGCTGTGGGCGTGACCTCGTCGGTTGCCATGGAACCCTCCTGTTGAGGTGATGCGCGTCATGGTGACGCCGGACGCCGATCCGCGCGGGGGTAGCCGGTCCCATCGGCAGCGGGCAGGGCGGCCTTGCCGCGACGGGAGGGACACGACGGCTGAAGGGGACGGGGGAACAGTGCGGGGAGCTCCGGTCTGGTGACTCCGGATTGTCGTCGAGTCACCGAATATTGACCGGATTACCTTCTCGGGAAACGCAGAAATAACGAGCACTTTCGCAGGCAAGAAACGTTTGGAAAATGAGGTTGGCGCGGGCAGGGACTGCTTTTCGGATCACTGTAGCTCTTCCTGCATCCCCCCACTAGAGCGCATCTGCTTACGCCGGACACAGGTCTGGATAATTCCTCCTGACTCCCCTTTAGCCAGTCAAGATGGAATTCGAGGGACTTTACGGAGATCATGGCGCAAATTGGCGGCCTGTCTCCGGACGTCGCGAACCAGGACGGGCGGGGGCGTTCACCGTGGTGGACGGCAGTGCCGGGCGGGGCGGCGTCCGGCCGGCGCCCCTCGCGCGGCATGTCCGCCCGGCGGGGAGTGCCGGGCGGTCCGGCTGCGACATGGCATACGCCACGTTTCGACAGTGCTCCACAGGGGGAACCCGCCCGTCAGCAGCAGTGCGGCCCGTACGGCGGGCCATTGCGGAGTCGGTGTCGCGGAGGTCCTGCGGGGTGTTGGGCCGGCGCTCACGGACCCGGTCATCTGTGCCGCGGGAAGCACCGCTGCGGCAGGATCCGGGCACGACGCAGCGGTGTCGGGCGGGCGCATCCCGGCGCGTGGGCGGCCCGCGCCCCGATGCGAGGAACGAGTGGACCGCCGTCCGTTCCGTACCGGATTTGCGGTCCCGGCATGCGCTGCTGCGCACAGGGATATGGAGATCGCAAAGAAAGCAACTAGGGGGTTGACGGGTTCACAGATCCACCTAAGATCACGGAAGAACGCTTCGATATTGATACCGGACCGATGCTTTGAAATCTGTGCGCACGCCGCCTGGAGCAGAGCAGCGATTGTCCGAGATATTCGGTAGCGCAGACGTGTTCTTGCCGCAGAAAGAATCCGAGGGAGCCGTCCGGATGTCTCCGGTTTTACTTTCTTTGCCTGAAATCTTGGCCGAACGAATACGCTGCACCCCGGACGCAACGGCGCTGCGCCTTCAGGCCGGCAGCCTGACCTACCGTGAGCTGGGTGACGATGTCGCCCGGATCGCGACGGACCTGGCCGGACGGGGGGTGCGACCGGGCGACGTCGTCGCCCTCTGGGCTCCCAGGGGAGCCCCTGCGGTGCTCGCCCTGTTGGGAATCCTGGCGGCGGGCGCCGCCTACCTGCCACTGGATCCGGCCGAGCCCGCCGCCCGCGTCGGCGATCTCTGCGCCGACAGCGGCGTGCGGCTGGCCGTGGCCGACACGGCCGTCGGCCCGCCCGAGATGCCCGGAAACGTCACCGTGGTGTCCCTGGCGGAACTCGCAACGTCTCCCGCGACCCCCTGGCGGCCGCAGGGCCCGGTCTCTCCGGAAGCCCCCGCGTACGTGATGTGCACCTCCGGCACCACGGGCCGCCCCAAGGCCGTCTCCGTGCCCCACGGTGGCGTGGTACGCCTGGTACGCGACCAGTGGTACGCCCGCTTCGGCCCCGACACCAGGATGCTGCTGCACTCCCCGTTGTCCTTCGACGCCTCGGTCTTCGAGATCTTCGCCCCGCTGCTCAACGGCGGCGAACTCGTGATCGCCCCGCCGGGCCGGCTCTCCCCGGCGGACCTGGGCGGGGTGCTGCACCGGCACGCGGTCAATACGCTCTACCTCACCGCTTCGCTGTTGCGGCTCGTGGTGGACGAGGAACCCACGGCCCTCGACGGCCTGCGGCTGCTGTTCACCGGCGGTGAGGTCGCCTCCGCCGAGCACCTGGAACGGCTGCGCCGCAAGCTCCCGAACCGCCGACTGGTCAACCTCTACGGCCCCACCGAAAACACGGTGTCCAGCACCATGTACCCGGTGCCGCCGCACACGCCGGTAACCTCCCCCGTGCCCATCGGAAGGCCGGTGGACGGCGCCGAGGTGCACGTCGTGGGCGAGGACGGCCGGCCTGTGCCCGACGGCGTGACAGGTGAACTCTGGCTCGGTGGTGCCGGTCTGGCCCACGGCTACCTGGGCGCCGCCGGACCGGCCGCGGCGCGGTTCGTCCCGCACATCGACGGTGTGCCGGGCCACCGTCTCTATCGCAGTGGGGACCTCGGCCACCGACGTGCCGACGGCAACCTGGTGTTCGAGGGGCGGATCGACGACCAGCTCAAGATCGAGGGGCACCGGATCGAGCCCGGCGAGATCGAACACATGCTGCGCCGCCATCCCGCGGTGTCGGACGCCTTCGTCCACGCGCAGCACGTCCCGAGCGCGGAGAGGCGGCTCGTCGCCCATCTTGTCCCGCGCGCCACCGGCCTCGACCCGCGGGTGGTCCGCGAGTTCCTCTGCCGCCGGCTCCCGGCGTACCTGGTGCCCCATCAGTACGTTGTCGTGGACCGGCTGCCTCTCAAGGAAAACGGCAAGGTGGACCGCGACCGGCTGCCGCTCCCCGAGGAAGCGAGTGCCCGGAGCCCCGCGACGGCGCCGCGGCCGCTGTCGCCCACGGAACGCCGGGTGGCCGCGATCTGGTGCGAGGTGCTCCGGGTGGACGCCGTCGGCCCCGAGGACGACTTCTTCGCCAAGGGCGGCACGTCGATCGGCGCTTCCCGGGTGGTTGCCAGGATCCGTACCGGTCTCGGGGTGGAACTGCCGCTGGCCGTCATCTTCGACACGCCGTCGCTGGCCGAGGTCGCCCGCGCCGTCGACGCGGTGGAGGCCGCGTCCGCCGCTCCGACGCCCCGGACGGCCCCCGCCGCACCCCGGCCCGAGTCCGGGTTCACCGTCGCGCTCTCCGCGCAGCAGCGCGCCCGGCTGGCTGCCAACCGCGCGGCGGGCGACGGACGCACGCAGCCCGTCGTCCTCGTCCACCACCTCCGCGGCCGGCTCGACGTGTCCGCGCTGCGCTCGGCGCTCCACGCCCTGGTGGCCCGGCACGACGTCCTCGCCACGCGCTATCCCGACGGCTCCGAACCAGTCGGCGAGGTCGCCGCTGCCGGAGGCCGCCGTTGGCCCTTGGAGGTGCGGGCGCGGCCGCAGTTACGGTCCGGGGACGCCGCCGCGCTGCGCGAGCAGCACGACTTCGGCCGCCGCCCGTTCGACCTTGCCACGGGCCCGGTAGTGCGCGCCCTGCTGACCACCAACGGCGACCGGGAACACCTGCTCGGCCTCGCCGTCGACCACATCTCCTTCGACGAGCTGTCCGCTGACCTCCTCCTCGGCGAACTGTCCGCGCTCTACCGCGAGGCCGCGGGCGGCGCGCCCGCCGGGCTTGGTCCCGTCACGCAGTACCAGACCTACGCCCTCTTGACGGCCGAACGGCACAGCGGTTCCTCCGGGCGAGCCGCCGTCGGGCGGGCCGTGGACGAGCTGCGCACCGGGGGCTTCCGCCCTCCGCTGCCGCTCCCCGCCCACCAGGGGTACGACGCCCGGGCGGCAGGTCCGACCAGGACCGTGGAACGCGACCTGCCCGCCGTCCCCGCGGACCGGCTCGCTGGTGGCATCACACCCGGCTGCATCCATCTGAGCGCCGTGGCCGCCGCGGTCTCTCGCTTCGCCGCGAAGGAACAATTCGGCTTCCAGGTCTCACAGTCCGGCCGCCATCTGCCCGGCACGGACACGACCGTGGGCTGCCTCACCGAACTCGCCTTCGTCCACTTCGAAAGGGCGGACTGCGCGGACTTCACACGGCTGTGCGAGGGCACACGCCGGCAACTCGTGCGGCTCGCCACCGACCCGCCGCCGTTCGCCGCAGCGCTGGCCCGGCTGCGCGCGGACGGCCACGGCGGCGAGGTGGAACGCCTGCGCCACCGGCCCTACCTGCTGTTCCACCACCGCCAGGAGACACACGTGCCGCTCTTCGCCCCCGGCCTGGACCTGATCCCGCTGAGGCCGCCCGCCTCTCGCAAAGGCTTGCGCCGCGACCCCGCCCTGTCAGTCACCACGCACTCGGGTCCTGGTGGCGGAAGAATCGCCGTCGAGTACGCCGAAGCCGGCTACCCGCCGGAGTTCGCCGCCGCTCTCGCGGACGCCGCAGCCGACGCGCTGAGCCGTTTCGTGGCCCGGGCAGGCGCCCTGTGAGCACGGCACGCGTCAAAGTCCCCGTCCGGCTCCTCCAGCGGGCCGCCCTGGTGACCGTGGTCGGGTACACGGCTGCCGGGGTGTGCAACATCGTCCGCTCGGCACGCTGGAAGAGCCGGGCGAGGGCCGGCTTCACCGCGCAGCGCACCAAGCCCGGCAATGCCTACTTCTACCTCCTCGTGCCGGCGCTGCGCGAGCAGAACGTCATCGAGGACACCCTCACCCACCTGCGCCGTCTCGACCACCCGGCGGACCGGTTCGAGATCCTCGTGGCGGTCGACGCCAAGGAGTCCGGCGAACGCACCACGGCCCAGGTGGTCGAGGAATACAGTGAGCGCCACCCCGGCGGCGTGCCCGTCACCGTCATCTCGCACATCGGTCCCGAACAGCGCCGCAGCTTACAGCTGAACACGGCCCTCGACCACGTGCTGGAACGTGTGGCGCAGCGGCCGCCGCACGGACGGGTGGTGGTCGGCGTGTACGACGCCGACTCCCGGCCGGAGCCGGAGACGCTGGCCTACATCGACGACCATCTGCGCCGCCGACCCGGTGCGATGGCCTTCCAGCAGACCGTCACCTACCTGGCCAACCACGACGCACTCGCCGGACACGGCTTGGCGCACGCGAACGCGGTGTACCAGAGCGTGTGGAACTACGCCTTCGAGATTCCGCGGTTGCTGGCCTCCAGAGACCGAACGGCTGCCGGCCGGACCCTGCCCTTCCCCCCTTACTGCATGGGCCACGGGGAGTTCTTCGACCTGCAGGCGCTGACCCGGCTGGGCGGATTCCCGCGGACCGGGCCATGCGACGGCATCCAGATCGGCTTCGCCCTCTCCCGCGCGGGTATCGCCGTCCATCCGGTGCCGTTCGACGACTCGTGCCAGTCTCCTACCTCCCCGGCGGAGATGGTGCGCCAGCACACCTTCTGGTTCTCGGGGAACCTCCAGTTCTTCCGCTGGTACTCACCCCGTTCCCTGAACCGCGGGACCGCTCTGCCGCTGCTCACCCACACCATGCTGGCGGCCAAGTGGCTGGCGCGTCCCGCGGTCTTCCTGCTCGCCATGTCCGGCGCCTACCGGGCGTACGGGCGGCGCGGCCCGCTGCTGCTGGCCGCCGCGGCGTACTCGTACTACGGGATCGGCGTGGCGGCGCTGCGCCGGACCACCGGCCCCACGACCGGCGCGGCAACGCGGGGGACGCGCGGACGGATCCCGCTCGCGGTTGCCTTCAAGTCCCTCGGGGCTGCTGGCGCCGTGGGCCTGATGCTGCGCGGCAGGTCGACGTTCAACAAGGTCGAACGCTAGAGAGGACATGAGAAATTGGATGAGACCTGGGTGTCGGAATTCCTCGCGCACGAGGAGATGGAGCCGAACCGCACCGGACACGCGACCCTTCCGGCCGGTCCGCCCGGATGGGGCGGGCGCGAGGCGTCGGAGGATGTCCGGGCCGAGCACCGCGGGCGGCTCGGACTCGGCTGGCTCTATTACGGCCTGTCCCGTGCGCTCGAACCGCGCACCGTACTCAGCATCGGCTCCGGTCGCGGTTTCGTGCCGATCCTGCTCGCCAAGGCACAGCGCGACCGTGACGCGGACCCCATCACCTTCGTCGACCCCTCCTTCGACGACGACTTCTGGACCGACCGGGAGAAGGTGCGCAAGTGGTATGCCTCGTTCGGGGTGGAGGACCACATCGTTCACCACCTGATGACGACCGAGGAGTTCTCCGCCACTGAGGCATGCGCCCAACTCCCGCCCATCGACCTGCTGTTCATCGACGGCGGCCACTTCTACGAACCGGTGGAGACCGACTTCCGCCTGATGTCCCCGCGCCTGGCGCCCGGCGGCACGATGATCTTCCACGACACGGTCAGCCGCAGTGCGAACCCCAAATGGTCCGGTCCGCGCCGACTGCTGCTGGAAATGGCCGAGCGAGAACCGGACCGCTGGCAGATGCTGGACCTGCCGTTCGGGGCCGGGGTGACGGTGGTCCGCGAACGCGCCGAGCAGTCCCTGCCCGGCTACCTGGCGGGGCTGACCGAGCGGTGGCCCCACCCGGACTCGACGGACTTCTGAGGGGGCTCCGTGATGATGACGACACAGCAAGAACTCGCCGGACACATCGAGGCCCGCATCCGCGACAACTTGGCGGGCCTGGTGGAGAGCAAGGAGTGGAACATCTACAGGGGGCGGTTCGTGAACGCTGTGGAGGCCCGCGCCGCGGAGCTCATCGGCGTGCCCTGCCTGACCACCAACGCGGGCACCTCCGCGATCGAACTCGGTCTGCGTGCCCACGGGATCGGACCGGGTGACGACGTCGTGATCCCCAGTTCCACCTTCGTGGCAACCGCCCAGGCCGTGCTGCTCACCGGTGCCCGCCCGGTGCTGTGCGACGTGAACGACACCACGTACAACCCGGAACCGGAGCACGTGGAGGCGGTGCTGACCCCGGCCACCCGGGCGGTGGTCTTCGTGCACGCCTTCGGCAACCCATCGGGCGCCGGGCGGGTTGCGGCCTTCTGCGCCGAGCGGGGGCTGCTGCTGCTGGAGGACGCCGCGCAGGCGTTCGGCGGCCGACTCGGCGACCGGGCCATCGGCTCACTCGGCGACGGGGCGGCCTTCAGCTTCAACGCCTCCAAGCCCCTCAGCTGCGGTGATGGCGGGATGTTCGCTGCCATCGACCCGCAGGTCCACGCGCGGGCGAAAGCCATCAGGCACGCCGGGCTCCAGGAGGGGCCCGACGGGCGCTTCCTGGCCCACGAGATCGGCGGCAAGCTGCTGATGACCGAGTTCCAGGCGGCCGTCCTGGCACCGCAGATGGACCTGTTCGAGGAGCTGGTACGGGTACGGACCGACACCGCGCTGGCCTTGCGTGAGACGCTGCCGGCAGTGTCCCCGCACGCCCAACTCCAGCACGTCGACGACGACGCGGTCAGTGCCTGGCAGCGGATCGCCATCACTCTGGACACGCCCGCCAGGGCCGAGGAGGTACTCGTTGCCCACCCCTGGACGGAGCGGTTCTACATCGCCGCGCTGGTGGACGAGCCCGTGGTGGCCCGGCACGCGGTCGTCACCGAGGACATTGCCGAGCGCTGCCGGAACCTGTGGGGACGTCTGGTCGGGGTGACGCTTCAGCCGTTCCACGACTTCGGCGACGTCGTGGCCGCCGCCCGCCTGGTAAAGGCCGGCCATGTCTGAGCCGGCGCCGGCGGCGGGGCTGGACGCACCGGGGTGGGCGGCCGACTCGACGCTGCTGATCACCGGCGGTGGAAAGGGCATCGGCGCGGCAGTCTGCCAGGCCTTCGTCCGGGCGGGCGGCGAGGTGATCAGCCTGGGGCGCTCACCCGCCCGGGGCCCCAGGATCCGCAGCCACCGCGTGGAGCTCGGCGACGCCGCCGCCCTCGACGGCGTGCTCGCCACGCTGGTGGACAGCGGCGCACCGGTCCGCTACCTGGTCAACAACGCCTCGCTGCGGGAGCCCCGACCACTGGCGGAGGCGGACCGTGATCACTGGCGCCAGACCTTCGAGGTGAACCTCTTCGCGCCCATGGAGATCTGCCGGAGCATCGCGCCCCGTCTGCCCTCCGGCGGTGCGGTCGTCAACATCACCTCCGGCGCCGCCCGCCACCTCAGCCGCGGCACCGCCGCCTACGCCGCGTCGCAGGCCGCGCTGGAGGCGGCATCCACCGTACTGGCACGGGACCTTGCCGGGAGCGGCGTCCGGGTCAACACCGTGGCACCCGGGCCGACCCGGACCCCCGGGCTGAGCCGCGCGGTGCGTGCGGGACAGTCCCTGGACGAGGAGCGGCTGTCGGGACGGATCCCGCTCGGCCGGATCGGGGATGCCGACGAGATCGCCGCAGCCGTGATGTTTCTGCTGTCCCCCGCCTCCGGGTTCGTCACCGGCCAGGTCCTACCGGCAAATGGAGGTCTCTGATGCCCACGATCGCCCTGCGCGCCCGCCGGGACGGCCCACCGCCGCAGACACCCCTGACCGCGGCGGCCGACACAGCCTTCTCCGGCAGGTTGGAACACTGGCGGCAATGCGCGCGGGAGGACTGGCGCGCACTGGGCGATCCGGGGAGCCCGCCGTCCACGCTGCCCGGCTACCTGCTGGACCGGTACGCGTTCCGCGCATTCATGCGGGCCACGACCGGCGTGCGCGTCGCGGACCGCTTCTCCCGCCCCCGGGGACCGCAGGCCGAACGCTGGGAGGAGACGACACGCTCCCGGCTGCGCGGCGCCCCGAGCGTGGGGCTCGCACCGGTGAAGCTGACGGACACCGTCCCCGACACGCCCCTGCTGCGTGGCCTACTGGCCCGCTGGCGCGGGTATCTCTCCGGGCTCGGGATCAACTGCGACCCGGCGCTCTTCCTGCCGCCACGTCCCGGTCTGACATGGCTGGGGATGTACCGCACCTCCGTCCTCCACCCCTTCTACCCGCCGGCGCTCCTCGGCCCGTCGTTCGTGGAACGCGTCAGCGAACGGCAGCGCGGAGAGTTGCTCGCCCGGCACGGCCACACCGGCATCATGAGCCTCTACACCTTCCTGTTGGAGTCCCACGAGGACACCCACCGCGCCCAGCACGGTGAACCCCTGCTGTGCGAGTACGTGCTGGCGATGCTGTGGTGCCGCTTCCTCGACGAGAACGACCAGTGGTACTGGGAGCGCAACGACGAGACCGGGATCTCGCTCAACGTCGAGGAGCCGTACCTGCGCCGGGTGCACCTGCCGGACGAGGCGCTGCGCGACCTGTTCCACGACACGGCGAGCGGCGCCGCCACGCTGCCGGGGCCTGCCGCGTACGACGAACTGTGCCTGGCCGGGTGGCTGTTCGACACCCGGGCCATCGTCTACCGCGACTACCTCGAACTGGTGACGCTGCGCCTGACCGGTCGGGGGCTGCACGACAGGCTGGCCTCCCTGGTGACCACGCTCGACGCCCGTCTCGCGCAGCGCCCCGCCCCCGTCCCGCAGGTCAAGGAGCTCCGTTGACGCCCACCGACCCGGCAGTCCGGCCCGGCACGGCTTACCTGTCGCTCCAGAACCCGTGCAACGCGAGCTGTCCGATGTGCCTGAGCTGGCGCGACGACAGCGCTTTGCCCTTGGCGAAGATACTCGCCACCGTGCGCATCCTGGCCGAACAGGGTTGGCAGCGGCTGATCTTCACCGGCGGGGAGTTCGTCACCTACCCGGGCTTCGCCGAGCTGCTGTCCCTCACCGGAGAACTCGGTCTCGACTACGGCTTCATCACCAACGGGACCGTCCTGGACCCATCCCATGACGACCTCCTGGACTCTCCCCGTCTGACCAAGGTCGTCCTGTCGCGGGACTTCGCCGACCCCCGGCGGCACGCCGACTGGCGCAAGTTGCCGCTCTTCCCCGACGACGTCATCACTGACGTCTTCGCCCGGCTGTCCGGCCGCGGGGTCTTCTGCCAGGTCAACACCGTGCTCATGCCGTTCAACGCCGACGTGCTGACGGACTTTCCCGGGCTGCCATTCTGGCCGAGCATCCATCTGTGGCACCTGATCCCGGTCAAGGGCGCGATGGCCAGGGGGTGGACGGCCGAAGGACGCCGGCGGTTCGCGGTCACCACCGCGGCCCTGGAACACCGGTCCGGCCCCGGTCCGGCCCTGGTCGGCCCGCTGCCGTCCGGCTTCGCCGAACTCCCGCTGCCGGACATCCGCGGCTCCCGCCCCACCGAGGCCACCGTCCGGGGCCGCTCCTGCGCGGTGGAACGGTCCCAGCTCTACATCGACGCCTCCGGGCACGTGCTGCCCTGCAACTCGATCGCCTGGGAGGAACGCCGCTCCATCGGCTTCGGCGACCTCAACGTTGATCCGCCGGAGGTCGTCCTCGACCGCCGCCGCCGCGCCCTGGAGATCGACCACAACAGCGACCGGCGCGGCTGCCACGCCTGCGATCCGCTCAACTTCGCCATGAACACCGCCATGTTGCCGGGGTAACGCCGTCGGCGGCCCGTGACGCGGCTCCTGCGGCTCGCCACCACGCCGTGCAGAATGACGGACGCCATGCCCCGCCCGGCCGGGGCGCGGGTATCGGGGGCGTCAGGCCGACGACAGCGGGCGCCGCATTCCTTCTCACCCGGTCCCGCGTCCACCATGGCAGTCGGGGTGAGGGCAAGGCGAGCCGGTTCCTCTTCGACGGCACAGAGAGCCAGGGACATGGAAGTCCGCTGCCTTTGCGACGCCGATCGCGTCGATGATCTCGGAGCCGACGACCAGCTGATTGCCCGTCACCCTTCATTCCTTCCCCGCAACATCACAAGCGACTTGGAGCATGTCACGCATCCTTCGCCGCGAGCTCGGCAATGCGGTGGCGGACGCAGACGGACCGCGAGCCGGACCTCCACCGGCCCGCAGCTGTCGCTGAGCCCCGGGCTTATGCCGTCCTGGTACTCCAGTGGTACTTCACCATTTCCGCTGGTCAGAGACGTTCTTTCGAGCTAACGGGCTGACGGTCCCTCAGTGGCCGGTTCCGGGAAGCCGCTTCAGGCGCGGGTGCGTCTGCGGTAGTGGCAGGCTCGGGCGATGGCCTGGTGGCGTCTGCGCCAGCGTGACCAGCTCCATGCGAAGAAGCCAGGGTGCGCCGACTGGGGCCGAGAGCTGCCGGCAGGCGCCGGACCTCAGCCACGGTGAGCGGGGCCAGGTCGGCTGTGTCGTTTCGCGGCGGCTCAAGGCCGCGGCGGACACGGTCCGTACCCGCCGCGGCAGCGCAGCTTTCTCTTGATCGATCACGGGAGACTGCACTGGAATCCCTGCCCTTCAGGGCAGTTCACCGCGGCGTGTCCGGGGAGGCCCCGGCCTTCCGGGTCGTGCCCAGTGGTGTCTCCCGCAGCAGCAGGACGGCGAGCAGGGTGATCAGTGCGAAGGGGACACAGACGGCGAAGACGTCGCCGAGGGCACGACCGTAGACGGTCTGCACAACGTCCACAGCCGCAGGTGGCAAGGTACGGAGGTCGGGTACCCGGTCCTGGTGGGCAGCGGTCGCCAGGGCATCCAGCCGGGCGGACAGGACTGCCCCCAGAGCCGTGACGCCGAACACCCCTCCGATGCTCCGGGCGAGCGTCACCAGTGAGGTGACCGCTCCCAACTCGCCGGGTGGTGCCGTGTTCTGGGCGATCACCACCAGGTGCTGGGAGGTCGCGCCGACTCCGGCGCCGCCCAGGAACAAGTAGGCGCACACCAGTGGCAGGGGAGTGTCCGCGCGTACCGTCCCCATCAGCGAGAAGCTCAGCACGAGCAGTACCCCGCCGAGCAGCAGCCGGTGTTTCCAGCGCCCGTCCGCGCTGATCAGCCGCCCGGTGATCGTGACGGACAGCAGCAGGCCACCCGCCATCGGCAGGGTCAGCAGTCCGGAGACCGTCGGTGACTGGCCCCTGGCGAGCTGGAAGTACTGGCCCAGCAGCGCCGGGGAGGCGAACAGCGCGGGTCCCACCGCGAACCCCGCGACTGCGCACAGCACGACGGTGCGGTCACGGAACAGATACGGCGGTACGACGGGGTCCGCGGCTCTGGACTCCGCCCGCAGGAACAGACCGACAAGGACGGCGACGGCGCACACCAAGGAAGCGGCGCACACCCATGCGGTGGTGCCGCGGGCGAGGAACGGGCCTCCGGCCCCGAGCACGGTGACGCCGCCCAGCAGCACTCCGACAGCCCCCGTGAGCAGGACCGCGCCCGTGAGGTCCGGGGATGCGCGGCGTACCTCCGGCTTCGTGGGCGGCTGCGTCAGGAACCGGTGAAGACAGAGAGCGGCGGCTGCGGCCAGGGGCGCCCCGAGATGGAAGCACCATCGCCACCCCAGCCAGGGGGTGTCGGCCACGACGCCGCCAAGCAGCGGTCCGCACACCGTTCCTGCGGTCATGACCACCGCGATCCGGGCGTGGTGACGGCCGCGTTCGCGAGGCGGGACCAGAGCCGCCAACAGCGCCTGGGTGAGCGCGGTGATCCCGCCCGCACCCAGACCCTGGACCGCCCGCCCCGTGATCAACGCGCCGACGGAGCCGGCCAGGCCGGCGAGCACGGAGCCGAGAGCGAAGAGGCCGAGTGCGAGCTGGATGAGCGTCTTCCGGTCCGCCCGGTCGGCGAGTTTCCCCCACAGCGGGAGGCTCACGGTGGAGGCCACCATCGTCGCCGCGACCACCCAGGTGTACGCGGTCTGACTGCCGCGCAGATCCGCGACGACACGAGGCAGGGCGGTGGTGACCACCGTCCCGGACAGCAGGCCGGCGAACAGCCCGAGCAGCAGGCTCCGGAAGGCGAGTTCGGTCTCACGGGGGTCCATCGGCGACCGGCCCGGCCGGGGCATGCGCGTCCTTTCCGGCCCTTCCGCGGACGCCGCGGCGAGCGGGGCGCGGAAATTCCGAACGGTCTACGGGCGGCGGAAGTAGGGGCGGAAATTGGTTGGGTTCCAGGTGTAATCCGGAAGACGCATCCGGGACTTGATGAAGGAGTGCTCCCAAAGGAAGGGGGAGCGTGCTGAATTTCGGAACCGAAAGGGACTGTACTACGGGTGCCGCCTCTTCTCGCGGCCGGGTTGTGGTCACCCTGTTTTGCAAAGCTCCCTGGTGAGAGGCGATTTGATACGGGGAGGAGGTGGCCGTGAGGTGAACTCGCCGAAAATTTCCGATGTATACAACTCCTTTACCGTAAGCGTGTGTTGGCGCCCGGTTCACCTTTCATGGAATTGCTGTGCATAAGATCGTTTCGTTGGTTCTGCTCATAGGGGAGAAGTCGTGACTGGCGAGAATTCGATTGACTATCCGCTGACGGCAGGACAGTCGGCCGTCTGGTTCGGGGAGCAGTTGAACGCCGACAGCGCCCACTACAACCTCGGTCTCTACATCGACCTCGCGGGCCCCCTGGACACGGACCTCCTCGACGAGGCCGTGCACCGTGGCCTCGCCGAGTGCGACGCGGCATGGATACGGGTGGACGAGCGGGACGGGGAGCTCCGTCAGCGCGTCGTCCGGCACGACCAATGGCGGCTCCTGCGGGTGGACCTGAGCGGCGAGAGCGATCCGGAGAGTGCCGCGCGCACCTGGATGGACGCCGCCCTGGCCCGTACCCGCACCCTGTCCGATCCGTACTCCTACCGGGCGGCCGTCCTGCGGATCGCACCGGAGCGGCACTGGTTCTACCACTGCGGCCACCACATACTGATCGACGGAGCCGGCACGGCCCTGTTCATCCGCCGGGTCGCCGCCCTCTACTCGGCGCTGACCGAGGGTCGCGACCCGGTGCCCGGACGGCTCGGTCCGCTCCACGCCGTCATCGACGAGGAACTCGCCTACCGGCAGTCGCCGGACTTCGCCGCCGACCGGGCCTATTGGCGGGAGTGGATGTCCGGCCGGCCCGAGCCGGTCTCCCTGTCCGAGCGCACGGGCCCGGGGGAGCGGACGACCCGCCGCTGTTCCGCGCGGCTCTCCCTGTCCGTGGAGAAGGGGATGCGCACTGTGGCGCGGGGCAGCCGGTCCAGCTGGCCCGCCGCGTTCGTCGCGGCGACCGCCGCCTATTTGCACCGTACGACCGGCGTGGAGGACCTGGTGCTGGGCTTCCCCGTCGCCTCGCGGGTGGGGCCCGCGGCGAGCGCGATCCCCTCCATGGTCTCCAACCTCGTCCCGCTGCGGCTGCGGGTGCGGCCCGGTACCAGTTTCGCCGAGCTGACGGCGCAGGCCGCCGAGGCGCTGAAGGGCGCCACCAGGCACCAGCGCTTCCCCGAGGCCGACCTCGCCCGCGAACTGGGGGTCGCCCCTGGCACCGCGTTCTACGGACCGCTGGTCAACGTCATGCCGTTCGACTACGACCTCGCCTTCGCCCAGGTGCGGGGCACGATGCACAACCTCACCTCGGGCGCCGTGCCCGACCTGGCGTTCGCCTGCTACGGCGGCCGTCCGGGGAAGCCGGGCGAGATCCGGGTCGACTTCACCGCCGATACGGCCCGCTACACGGACGAGGAGCTCGCCGCCCACCGCGACCGCTTCCTGCGGCTGCTGGAGACGGTCACCGCGGACGCCGCCGCGGCGGCCCTGCCGATCGGTGGCATCGACCTGCTCGACCGCGACGAGCGCCGTCAGGTCCTCACCCAGTGGTCGGGAGCCGGCGCACAGCACGACCTCGTTGTCCCGCGCCCGGGGGAAGGCCCCTGGGAGCTGTTCGCGGCGCAGGCCGCCCGGACGCCGCACGCGATCGCCGTCGTCTGCGGCGCCACGCGCTGGACGTATGGCCAACTGGCCGAGCGTGCGGAGCAGTTGGCCGACGCGTTGGCGGCGGAAGGGGCAGGCCCCGAGGAGTGCGTGGCGCTCGCCCTGCCCCGCTCGGCGGACCTGGTGGCAGGACTCCTGGCCGTCCTGCGCAGCGGCGCGGCCTACCTCCCGCTCGACCTGACCCACCCGGCGGACCGGCTTGCCCTCATGACCGACGAGGCACGGCCCGAAGTGGTGCTGACCACCGCCGAACTCGCCGCCGCCGTACCGAAGGGCCCGCGACCGGTGCTCGCCGGAGCTCCGGCAGCGGAGCGGGGCGACCGGGACCGGGCACACCACGTGCCGCCCGCCGGGGTCAGCGGTTCCACGGCCGCCTACGTCAACTACACATCCGGCTCGACGGGCCGCCCCAAGGGCGTGGTCGTCGACCGGGCGAGCCTGGCCAACCTGCTGCTCGACATGGCCGCACGGACCGGTCTGGGCCCCGGCGACCGGCTGCTCGCCGTCACCACCCTCGGCTTCGACATCGCCAACCTCGAACTCCTGGCACCCCTGACGGCCGGCGCCGCCGTGGTGGTGGCGGGCCCCGACGCCGTACGGAACCCCGCCCTCATCCGTGACCTGCTGGTCTCGGAGAGCGTGACGGTCATGCAGGCGACCCCCAGTCTGTGGCGGACCGTGGCCGAGGAGGTGCTGCCCGTCCTGTCCCGGGTGCGGGTCCTGGTGGGCGGCGAGGCGCTGGATTCCCCGCTGGCCGCGGCACTGACCGCCGCCGCCGCGTCGGTGACCAACCTCTACGGGCCCACCGAGACCACCGTCTGGTCCACCGCCGCCGCCCTGACGTCCAGCGACGCGCAGTCGTCCACTGCCGCCGCCCTGACGTCCAGCGACGCGCAGTCGTCCACTGCCGCCGCCCTGGCGCCCAGCGACGCGCAGTCGACGCCGCCGCCCATCGGACGGCCCGTCACCGGCACGCTCGTGTACGTCCTCGACGGCGCCCTCCAGCCGGTGGCGCCCGGCAGAGCGGGCGAACTGTACATCGCCGGGGCCGGGGTCGCGCGAGGCTACGCCCACCGGCCGGGCAGCACGTCCGAACGGTTCGTCGCCGACCCCTTCGGCGCCCCCGGCTCCCGCATGTACCGCACAGGTGACCTCGCCCGCTGGGGAGCCCATGGCACCCTCCAGTACGTGGGCCGGGCGGACCAGCAGGTCAAGCTGCGGGGGCTGCGGATCGAGCCCGGCGAGATCGAGGCCGCCCTGAGCGGACGGCCGGACGTCCTCCGGGCCGCCGTGGTGGTACGCGAGGACACCCCCGGGCACCAGGTGCTGACCGCCTACGTCGTCCTCCGCGACCAGGGTGCGGAGGAACCCCCGCAGGCCCTCGCCGACGAACTGGCGCTACGTCTGCCGCCGTACATGGTGCCGGCCGTCTTCGTCGCACTGGACGTGCTGCCCCTCACCCCGAACGGCAAGCTGGACCGGCGCGCGCTGCCCGTGCCGGCCCGCGTGGCCTCCGGCGACCGGACGGCGCCGGGCGACGCGGCCGGGCGGGCCCTGTGCAAGATCTTCGCCGAGCTGCTCGCGCTGCCCGAAGTGGGCGTCGGGGAGAGCCTCTTCGCGCTGGGCGGCGACAGCATGACGGCCATGCGGCTGGTCGCCGCCGCCCGCCGGGAGGGCCTGCTCCTCACCGTACGGGACGTGTTCGCCGGTCCGACCGTGGCGGAACTCGCATGCGCGGCAGCCCCTTTGAGGGAGCAGGACACCGCACCGCCGGTCCCCGCCGTGGCCGTGAGCGCCGTCACCGAGGACGAGCTGAGCCTGTTGCGCGAGCACCACCCCGGTCTGCGGGAGGTACTGCCCCTGGCGCCCGCCCAGCAGGGGCTGCTCTTCCAGTCGCTGCTCGACGAGGGGGCGGCCCGGGACGACGACTACACCGTTCAGCTGGGATTCACCGTCGAGGGCCCGCTGGACGCCGAACGGCTGCGTATGGCCTGGGAGGGCCTGTCGCACCGGCACCCCGTGCTGCGGTCCGCGTTCGTCTCCGGCACGTCCGTCGGCGCGGGGGACACGACGGTCGCCCCGCTGCAACTCGTGTTCGACCGGGTGGACCTGCCCTGGCGGGAGGAGGACCTGTCCGCGGCCGGCGACACGGACGCACAGCGCGAGCGGCTGGCCCGCCTGGCCGCCGAGGAACGGACCGGCCGTTTCGACCTGGCGCGGCCCCCGCTGCTGCGCGTCGTCCTGGTCCGGCTCGGCGCCGACCGGCACGCCGTGCTCTTCACCCACCACCACATGCTGCTGGACGGCTGGTCGCTGCCGCTGCTGGGCCGGGAGCTCTTCGCCCTGTACGACGGACGCGAGCTGCCCCCGGCGGTCCCGCCGCACGCGTATCCGGCGTGGCTCGCCGGGCAGGACCCGCGTGCCGCCGACGCCCTGTGGACGGCCGCGCTCGACGGGGTCGAGTCACCCACCCTCCTCGCGCCGGCCGCCACCCGCTACCGGCAGGAGGCGAGCCAGAGCCGCTTCACCGCCGAGCTGCCGCACGACGTCACGAACGCGCTGAGTGAGTGGAGCAGAACCCACGGACTCACCCTGAGCACCGTGATCCAAGGGGCCTGGGCAGTGCTGCTCGGTGCGCTCACCGGCCGCGACGACGTCGTCTTCGGCACCACCGTCGCGGGCCGCCCCGCGGAGATACCGGGCGCCGAGTCCATGGTCGGCCTGTACGTGGACACGGTGCCGGTGCGGGCACGGCTGCGCCCGGAGGCCGGTCTCCTCGACACCCTGCGCACCCTGCAGGCGGATCAGTCCGGGCTGCGGGCGGCCCAGCACGTGGGCCTGGGCCGCATCACCCGGCTCAGCGGGCTCGACCTGCTCTTCGACACGCTCCTCACCGTGGAGAACTTCCCGGTCGACCCCGCCACCTTCCGGCCCGGCCCCGGGCTGAGCGTCACCGATCCGGAGGTCTACGCCGGCACCCACTACCCGCTGACCCTGCTCGTGGTGCCCGGGGACGGACTGAGTCTGCGGTTCGGCTACCGCACCGACGCGTTCGGCCACGACGACGTCGCCCTGATCGCCGGGCGACTGGTCCGGCTGCTGCGGGCCGTGACCGCCGAGGGCAGCGGCACGAGGCCGCTGCGCGCTCTCGACGTGCTGTCGGCCGCCGAACGACACCAGGTGACCGAGGGCTGGAACGGCACCACCGTGCCGGTGCCGGCCAGTTCCGTACCGGAGCAGTTCGCCGCCCGCGCGGCGGCAGCCCCGGACGCCCTCGCCGTCGTGGACGGAGAACGGGAACTGACCTACGCCCAGCTCGACCGGCGGGTCTCGGCCCTGGCGGCGCTGCTGCGGGAACGCGGCGCGGGCCCCGAGGTCCGGATCGCCGTGGCACTGCCCCGCTCGGTCGAACTGCTGGTCGCCGTGCACGCCGTGCTGCGGGCCGGCGCCGTGTACGTACCCCTCGACCCCGACCACCCGCGGGAGCGCATCGAGGCACTGCTCGCCGACACCGACCCGCTGTGCGTGCTGAGCACCGCGGAGACCGCCGAACTGCTGGGCACCGGCGGCCGGGACCTGATCCTGCTCCCCCACCCGCCGGGCGACGCGGCACCGGTGGAGCCCCCGCGGCCGGTGCCGCCCGCCACCGCCGCGTACAT
The DNA here is from genome assembly GCF_053610825.1 of Streptomyces sp. NPDC054863. Classification (NCBI taxonomy): domain Bacteria; kingdom Bacillati; phylum Actinomycetota; class Actinomycetes; order Kitasatosporales; family Streptomycetaceae; genus Streptomyces; species Streptomyces sp. NPDC054863. The sequence continues at coordinate 40,242 of NZ_JBSGZD010000033.1, forward strand.
GATCTTCACCTCGGGTTCCACCGGCAGGCCCAAGGGCGTCGTCGTGCCGCACGGGGCGATCACCAACCGCGTCCTGGGCATGCAGCGGACCTTCGGCCTGACCGCCGACGACCGGGTGCTGCACAAGACGCCCATCGGGTTCGACGTGTCGGTGTGGGAACTGCTGTGGCCGCTGACGACGGGCGCCACGGTGGTCGTCGCGGCCCCGGGCGCGCACCGCGACGCCTCCCGGCTGGCGGCGACCGTGCGCGAGCACCGGGTGACGACGGTGCACTTCGTGCCCTCCGTGCTGCGGTCGTTCCTCGACGATCCGGCGGCCGCCTCCTGCGGCGGCACGCTGCGGCGGGTGATCTGCAGTGGTGAGGCCCTGCCCGTGGACACGGCGGCCGACTTCCACACCGTGTTCGCCCACGTGCCCCTGCACAACCTCTACGGCCCCACCGAGGCCGCCATCGACGTCACCCAGTGGCGCTGCCGGCCCGGCCGACCGGGCCCCGTCCCCATCGGCAGGCCGGTGGAGAACACCCGCGCGTACGTGCTCGACGCGACGCTGCGACCGGTGGCCCCGGGCGTCCCCGGCGAGCTGTACCTGGCCGGCCAGCAGCTCGCCCGCGGCTACCCGGAACTGGCAGGCACGACTGCGGAGCGCTTCCTCGCCGACCCGTACGGGACGCCCGGCACCCGCATGTACCGCACGGGTGACCTGGCCAGATGGCGGCGGGACGGCGAGCTCGAATACCTGGGGCGCACCGATCACCAGGTCAAGATCCGCGGCGTGCGCGTGGAGCCGGGCGAGATCGAGACGGTGCTCGCCGCCCACCCGGGGGTCGGCAGCGCGGTGGTCACCGTCCGGGAGGACAGGCCGGGACAGCGCCGGCTGACCGCGTACGTCGTACCGGCCCCCTCCGGCGGCGCGAGCACACCCCCCGACGGAGAACGGGAGTCGGCACGGCGGGTGCGCGAGTGGCAGGAGGTCTGGGAGTCGGCGTACGGTGCGGCCGCCACGGAGACGGACACCCACCTCCCCGCCTTCGGGGAGGACTTCTCCACCTGGAACAGCAGCTACGACGGCCGGCCGCTGCCGCTCCACGAGATGCGCGAATGGCGGGAGCGGACCGTCGAGGAGATCCTCGCCCTGCGGCCCGCGCGGGTGCTGGAGATCGGCGTGGGCGCCGGACTGCTGCTGTCGCAACTCGCCGGGCGCGTCGAGGCGTACTGGGCCACCGACTTCTCCGCCGAGGTCATCGACCGGCTCACCGAGGAGCTGCCCGCGGACCTCGCCGACCGGGTGACGCTGAGCTGCCGCACCGCGGACGACACCGACGGCCTTCCCCGGGGCCACTTCGACACGGTCGTCCTCAATTCGGTCGTCCAGTACTTCCCGGACGCCGCCCACCTGACGCGGGTCCTGCGCGCCGTCGCCGCGCTGCTCGCACCCGGCGGACGGATCTTCGTCGGCGACGTCCGCGACCTGCGTGCCGCGCGGATCTTCGAGACCGAGAAGCACCTGGTCCGCGTCCATCCGGCCCGCCGCACGACCGCCGCCGCCCTGCACCGCTCGATCGGCCGAGGGCTGCTGGGCGAGAACGAACTGCTGGTGGACCCCGCCTACTTCAGTGCTCTGGCGGAGGAAGCCGGAGACCTGCCCCTGGCCGCCGCCGACATCCGTGTGAAGCGGGGCCGCTACCGCAACGAACTGAGCCGCTACCGCTACGACGTGGTGCTCCACACCACCGAGGCACCGCACGCCCCGGCCCCCTACGAGGCCGAACCGGAACCGGGCGAACTCCACCGGGTCCTGGCCGGGGAACGCCCGCCCGCGGTGCGCGTCACCGGACTGCCCGACGCGCGCACCGCCCGTCAGGTCCGCGCGGCACTGCGGCTGGATTCGACGGGCGACGTGGCCGCCGCCGTGGCGGCGCTCGGCTCCGGTGAACCGCACACGCACGCAGTGGAACCCGAGGAACTGCACTCCCTCGCCGGCACACACGGCTACCGCGTGGCAGTGGCTCCCTCCGCCACCGGAGGCCCCGGCACGGTGGACGCGGTGTTCCGCCGCACCGACACCCTCGCGCCCACGGAGACGGTCCGGCTGCCCTACCCTTCGTCCCCGTCGTCCGGTCCGGCGCCCGGTGCCGCCCACGCCAACGACCCCGCCGTCGGCCGCCGGGCCGCCGCACTCCCGGCCGCACTGCGCGAACACGCCGCCCGCCTGCTGCCGGAAGCTCTGGTGCCCGCCGCCGTCGTCGTGCTGCCCGCACTTCCCCTCACCGCGAGCGGCAAGCTCGACCGCACCGCGCTGCCCGCCCCCGACTTCGCGGCCGCGCCGGACAGCCGGGCGCCCCGCGACCCGGCCGAGACGGCACTGTGCGCGCTGTTCGCCGAATTCCTCGGCGTGCCGGACGTCGGCATCGACGACAGCTTCTTCGCCCTCGGTGGCGACAGCATGCTCGCGATGCAGCTGGTCGCCGCCGCCCGCAGGGCGGGCTTCGGCCTCACCGTCGGCGACGTCTTCGGCCACCCCACCGTCGCCGCACTCGCCACCGCCGCACGGCCGGTGGCCGCCGTCGCGGAGTCCCGCGAACCCGCGGAAACCGTGCCCGCACCCGTGCGACGGGAACTCGAAGCCCGCTACCACGGCCCGTTGGACCTCCTGCCCCTGACGCCCCTTCAGGAAGGGCTCCTCTACCGGTCGCTGACCGGAGCCGGGGAAGGCGCGGCGCGGGGGGCCGACGCGGACGACTACGTCGTCCAGCTCTCCCTCACCCTCGAAGGAGAACTCGACCCGGCGCGGCTGCGGGCCGCCTGGGAGACGCTGCCGGACCGGCACGGCGTGCTGCGGGCCGCCTTCGTGCACGACACCGCCGCCGGACCGGTCCAGGTCCTCCCCGCGCAGGTGCGGCTTCCGTGGACCGAGACCTGCCTGCTGGGACAGGACGACGAGGCGCGCGCGGAACAACTGGCCGCCCTGCGCACCGCACACCGGGCAGGCGGCTTCGACCTGGCCCGGCCGCCCCTGCTGCGCGCCGCCCTGGCGCGCCTGGCACCGGACCACCACGTGCTGGTCGTCACCTACCACCACATCCTGCTCGACGGCTGGTCACAGCCCCTGCTGCTCAACGACCTGCTGACGGCCTACGCCGAACCCGGCCCCCGGGCCCCGGCGCCGCAGTTCGCCCACTACCTGCAGTGGCTGGGCCGGCAGGACCGGGAAGCCGCAAGGGACGCCTGGCGCCACGCCCTCGACGGTGCGGAGCCCACCTTCCTTCTCCCCGCGCCCACCGGACCCGGCGACGGTGCGCCGCGCATCGGGCCCGGCGACGGTGCACCGCCCACCGGACCCGGCGACAGTGCGCCGCGCACCGCCCGGACGGTCGAACGGCTGCTGTCCGCGGAGCTGACCGCACGCCTCGCCGACCAGTGCCGACGCCACGACCTGACGCTCAACACCCTGGTGCAGGGCGCCTGGGCCGTCCTCCTGGGCGCCCTCACCGGCCGTGACGACGTCGTCCTCGACGCGCCCAGCGCCGGCCGCCCGGCCGAGGTCGCCGGCGTGGAGTCGATGATCGGGCTGTTCCTCAGCACCGTTCCGGTACGGGTGCGCCTCGACCCCGTACGGCCCATGGCCGACGTCCTGCGCCGCCTCCAGGCCGAGCAGGCCCGCCTGGTCGCCCACCAGCACCTGGGACTCCCGGAGATCCAACGCGCCGCCGGTACCGGCCCCCTCGCCGACACCATGGTGGTCTTCCTCAACTTCCCGCTGGACCCGGCCGCGTTCCGGGCGGTGGACGGCCTGCGGGTCACCGCCGCCGAGGGCGGCGTCGCCACCGACTACCCCGTACGGCTGCTCGCCGCCCCGGGCGAGCGCCTCCACCTCACGCTGGGCCACCACGCCTCGGCCATGGACGACGCCACGGCCGGAGCGACGATGGACCGGCTGGTACGGCTCTTCGAGGAGCTGGCCGAGGGGCTGGACCGGCCCGCAGGGCGCGACGGCCTGCTGACCCGGCAGGAACGCCACCGGCTGGAATCCTGGCAGGGCACACCCGTACGGGCCCCCGCCACCACCGTCACCGCCCTCGTCGAGGCACGCGTCGCGGCCGCCCCCGACGCCGAGGCGGTCGTCTCCGCCGACGAGCGGCTCACCTACCGCGAGCTCAACGCCCGCGCGAACCGGCTGGCCCATCTGCTCGTCGCCCGCGGCGCCGCCCCGGAGAGCACCGTCGCCGTGGCCGTGTCGCGCTCGGCCGACCTCGTGGTCGCACTGCTCGCGGTCCTCAAATCGGGTGCGGCCTACGTCCCCGTGGACCCCGGATACCCGGCGGACCGCATCGCGTACCTGCTCTCCGACACGGCACCCGCCCTCCTGGTCACCACCTCGCAGACCGGCCTGCGCCTTCCGGACGCGGACCCGGCCAGGACCGTGCGGCTCGACGAGCCGCAGACCGGCGCCGCCCTGGCCCTGTCCCCGGACACCGACCCGCGCGACCAGGACCGGGCCCGCCCGCTGCTGCCCGCGCACCCCGCCTACGTCATCCACACCTCGGGATCGACCGGACACCCCAAGGGTGTCGTCGTACCGCACAGCGGGGTCGCCGGTTACCTCGGACACCTCACCGCCACCGCCCGGCTGGCCGCCGCCGACGTCGTGCTGAACCTCGCCTCCGTTTCCTTCGACCCCTCGGTCAGGGACATCTTCGCCACCCTGACGGCCGGCGGGACCGTGGCCGTGGTCGCGCCCGACGAGGCCAACGACCCCCGCGCCCTGGTCCGCGCCATGCGGCGGCACGGCGCCACGGTGCTGCTGTCCGCCGTACCGTCCCTGCTGGCCTCCCTCGCCGAAGAGGCCGCCCAGCTCCCCGACGCCGAAGGCCCGGCCCTGCGTGCCGTCATGACCTGCGGCGAAGCACTGGCCGAACGACACCTGGAGCGGGTGGACGCGCTGGGCGACGGCGTCCGCGTCGTCAACCAGTACGGGCCCACCGAGGCCACCATGACCAGCACCTTCCAGCCGCTCGACGAGCGGGCGGAAGCCGACGGGGCCCAGGGCCGCATCCTCATCGGGCGCCCGGTTCCAGGCGCCCGCGCCTATGTCCTGGACCACCGGCTGCGACCGGTCCCGCCCGGCACCCGGGGAGAGCTCTACCTCGCCGGCCCCGGCATCACCCGCGGCTACCACCGCCGTCCCGCCCTGACCGCGCAACGCTACGTCGCCGACCCCTTCGGCGCACCGGGCACCCGGATGTACCGCACCGGCGACCTGGTCCGCCGGACGCCCGACGGCCGTCTGGACCACCTCGGGCGCGCCGACCACCAGGTGAAGATACGCGGCCACCGCGTCGAACCCGGCGAGATCGAGACCTTCCTGGAGCACCACGAGCAGATCGCCCGCGCCGCCGTGGTGATGCGCGAGGACGGGCCCGACGCCGCCCCCCGCCTCGTCGCGTACGCCGTGCCCGAGCCGGGCACCGACCCGGCCCCGGCGGAGCTGCGCCGGCACGTCGCCGCGGGGCTGCCCGCCCACCTGGTGCCGTCCGTGATCGTCCTCCTCGACCGGTTGCCCCTGACCCCCAACGGCAAGCTCGACCGCCGCGCCCTGCCCGCCCCCGGCGCCGCGGTCACCGGCACCGGCCGAGTACCGCGCACACCGCTCGAAGAAGTGCTGTGCGGTCTGTACGGGAGGATCCTGGGCGCCGACCGGGTCGGCATCGACGACAGCTTCTTCGAGCTGGGCGGACACTCCCTGCTCGCCACCCGGCTCGTGGGCGCCGTCCGTTCGGAACTCGGCGCAGAACTGCCCGTCCGGGCCGTCTTCGATGCGCCGACGGTCGCCGCGTTCGCCGAGCGCGTCGCCGCGGCGGCCGGGGCCCCGCTCCGGCCCGCGCCGACCGCCCTGGTACGGCGCCCCGACCCGCTGCCGCTGTCCTTCGCGCAACGCCGCCTGTGGTTCCTGCACCGCTTCGCCGAAGGGGAATCGGACGCGTACAACATGCGGGTGGTGCTGCGCCTGCGCGGCCCGCTGGACCTCGCGTCGCTGCGGGACGCACTGGCCGACCTCACCGCCCGGCACGAAGTGCTGCGCACCGTCTACCCCGACACCGACGGTCTCCCGCACCAGGTGGTCCTGGCCGCGGAACGAGCCCGCCCCGCCCTCGTGCGCACCCCGGTCGACGAGGCCGGGCTCACGGCCGCCCTGGAGCGCATCGTGCGGGAGCCCTTCGACCTGGCCGCCGGCCTCCCGCTGCGGGCCGGCCTCCTCGCCCTGGGCGAGGAGGATCACGTCCTCGCCCTGGTGATCCACCACATCGCCGCCGACGGCTGGTCCTTCGGCCCGCTGGCCGCCGACCTGTCGGCCGCCTACCGCCGACGGCTGGCCGGTCTCGAACCCGACCTCGCGCCACTG
>NZ_JBSGZD010000034.1:0-46091 GCF_053610825.1 Streptomyces sp. NPDC054863
GATCAGCAGTCGTAGGCGCGTCGTTTGTCCTCGCTCTGGCCTGCACCCTGGCCCTCGGTCAGTTCGGCGGTGCCGCCGACCTCGACCGGCAGCAGTTCGTCGTCGGGGATGACGGTATGGGTCGCAAGCAGCCGCGGTGCCGGTAGACGCATTTTTCGGCGGCTTCGCTCAGGTTGTGCCAGAGGTGCCATCGGTCGGCGGCCTGGAGAGCCTGCGGAGCACCGCAGGTGGCGCCTTCGGCGAAGAACGTGGCCCGGTCGCGGCAGAAGATCTCGATACCGGGACGCTCGACGAGCCAGGCCGCGAGCGTGTCGGCCTCCCGGTCGGGAAGGAGGTCGACCGGTCGACGGGTTTCCACGTCGACGAGCACGGTTCCGTAGATGCGGCCCTTGCGCTGGGCGTGTTCGTCCAGCCGACCACACGGGGTGCGGCGCTGGAAGGATCGGGAAACGAGGTGATCAGCCGCAGCAGGGTGTTCCTGCTGACCGGGACCTGGAAGGCATCCGTCATGCGGGCGCCGGCCCGACCTGAGGCGGAAGCTGGACTCGGCCGGGCAGTCGGCGACCACCGGCAGCCCGCCGCACAGGCGGATCATGGCGGGATAGCTCGCCCACTACGGCGCCGGGACGATCACCTCGTCCCCGGGCGAAGGGTGGCGAAGAACGCGTTGAAGATGACCTGCTTCGTGCCGCAGCCCACCGCCACCTGGGCGTCCGCGTACTCCAGTCCGCGATCCCGCTCCACCGCGTGCCGCACGGCCCGGCGCAGTTCGGGCAGGTGTTGGCGGGGCTGTGGCCCAGCACACGGCTGGCCGCCTCCTGGGCCGCGGCAATGACATGGCCGGGCCGGGCGAAATCTGGCTCACCGAGCGTGAGATCGACGGTGTGACGACTCTGCGCGCGATGCTCGGCCGCGCGGCGGGCCATCTCCAGGATGGGCGATCCAGCAGGCGTCCCCAGGCGACCGGTCACCGCGCATCCCTCCCGCAGGGGAACGACAGCTGCGCACCGCCAGGGGTCACCTTGTGCCGCAGGGACAGACGCCCCGGGGCACCGAGTATCGAAGCAGGCATGCAGACACACTGATGTAACTGTGCAAGGCACTACAACCATTACACGACAGGCCCGAAAGCCGTACGAAAGGGCTGGTCACAGCCGCCCATCGAGCCGGCTCGGGCACGGACCGGCGCGCCCTGGGAGATCGGTACCGCCCGGGCAGCGACTCAGTGGCTCCGGCCCGGGTCCGGCTGGCCGGTGCCGTGGTGGCCGAGCCCTGGCACGTCCTGCGTGTATCCCGGGAGGAGGTCGGCGTGCTGGGGTCGGCCTTCAGGTGGACGAGCAGCTTGGTCTGCTGGGGAGGGGGCAGACACAGCCGAAGTTCCGCGGCCGCTGGTACGCAACGCACTACTTGCGCTGGACAGACGTGAAAGCCGTCACTGAGCCCGCGCAGCACCTCGTCGACGGCCTGGTCCAGTTCCGCGCCCGCTCCGGCCACCGTACGCAGCCCCGGCGTCTCCGCAGGATGTTGGCGCACCGCCCTGGGAGCCGCAGAACGGCCGGATACGGAGACCACCTTCTCCAGCACGATGTGCTCGGGACCGAAGAAGCGGTAGCGAACCAGGTGGATGCTGCGCCTGCCGTTGTGGCGTTACGGCCCGAGGGCTCAGCGGTGGTCCTCGCGGGCGGGGACCGTCCCGGAGTAGCGGGTGCCGTAGTGGTACTGCGACACCAAATCGCAGAAGCAGTTTGGATGCTGCACGCCGATGGTGCGAATGAATGAAGCGCGTTGCGCGAAGGGCGTCGTGCCGCCGTTGTACCCGTCCCGTTCATCGGCATGAGGTGGCCCTCACTGTGACGACGGTGCCGTCTCTTCGGCTTCGATCCGCATCACCACTACGGCTTCACGAACCAGATGTAGAGCACGCAGCCGAGCAGCACCTGCAAGAGCACCACACCTATCCGTGCGGCCTTTGAGCCAGCAGGATCGTCACCCGCCGCACACGGCGGTGATCAGTCCTTGGCTGGTGATCTTCCTGGGTTGGGCGGCTCGTACACTGACGAAAATGGAGGACCACACGGCCACCGGGATCGGTGCACGTCCGGCGCCCGCCTTGCGGCAGTACGTCAACTCGTATGTCGGCTTCGACCTCCGCGGCCTCCCGACGGGGGTGCACTGCGGACCCCCGAGCCGCGCGCTCACTGCGGTGATCAGCCTGTCAGATCCTCTGGAGGTGGCGGCGGGCGTTGACGACGGGTCACCGGTCAACCGGTTCGGCAGCGTGGCCGGCGGTCTGATGTGCCGGTCCGTCGCGATTCACCACGACGGACGCCAGCAAGGTGTTCAGGTATCGCTGACACCACTCGGGGCCCGGGCCATCTACGGCATGCCCGCCGCCGAGCTCGCCCACCGACTGGTCCCACTTGACGAGCTCCTCGGGACGATTGCCGTCGAGCTGGTCGACCGGCTCCGATCGGCGACAACATGGGCGGAACGGTTCACCGCGCTGGACGAACTGCTGCTCCGAGCTGTCGGCCGTGACGCCTGTGGCGACCATGTGCGCGGAGTGCGCCCCGAGGTGGCCGAGGCGTGGCGCCGCCTCGTCGCCGCGCGAGGTTGCGTCCAGGTGGGGGCGGTCGCCGCGGAACTCGGCTGGAGCCGTCGGTACCTCACCGAGCGATTTCGCGGTGAGGTGGGCCTGTCGCCGAAGACCTTCGCCCGAGTCCTGCGCTTCGAGCACGCGCACGAACTGGCGGTGGCGCAGGACCCGTTCCCGTGGGGCGATGTGGCAACCGTCTCCGGCTACGCCGACCAGGCTCATCTCGTCCGGGACTGGCGCGAGTTCACGGGTCGGTCGCCGACGGCTTGGCGCCGCAGCGAAGTCCTCCTCGGGGCTGGGTAGCCGCCAATCGTCTGCCCGTCGCGTCGGCTTCTCTTCCCTTTTCTTCAAGACCGACCGATCGCTGTCGTGGACGATCGTCGGCATGAGACTCGTCAACCACGAACACAATGCCGTGGACCTGCGGACCACCCCCGTGCACCTCGGTCTGGGATCGAGAGCGAACCCCGTCGAGGGCTTCACCTGGGACCCGGATGTGCTCCAGGACTACAGCGCCGCGGTCGCGGCAGACGGCGCCGAGGGCCGGATGGTGATGCTCTTCGACGGCGACGGGCTCGGCGACCATTGGGAAAGCCACCCCGCAGGCGACGAACTGGTCGTTTGCCTCAGCGGATCCGTGACGGTCACCCGTGACGTGGACGGGGCGCATGACCGGGTTCTGCTCGGGCCGGGCGAGGCCACCGTCAACCCGGCCGGGGTATGGCACGTGGTCGACACGGAGGGGCCGACGTCCATCCTGGCCATCACTGCGACTCTCGGCACCGTCCACCGTCCTCGGAGCGACATCCGCCCGACCGAACGCGTCGGCACGCCCAGCCCGGAGGAAGCGCCATGACGACACGCATCGCGTGCCTCGGCGACAGCCTCACCCGCGCGCAGTTCAGCGTCGACTACCTGGAACTTCTCGGACGACGCCACCCTCCCGGTGACGTGCAGCTTGCCCGTTTCGGCGCCAACGGCGACTTTGCCTACAACCTCTTGCAGCGCCTCGATGCTGTCGTCACGAACCCACCTGATGTGATCATCGTGTTGATCGGGACCAACGACGCCCGAGCGAGCCTTGCCGGCTATCCCGTCGAGCAGGCCATGAAGCGCAAACAGCTCTCCGACCGCCCGTCGGCCGGCTGGTTCCAGCAGTGCCTGGGAGCCGTCGTCGCACGGCTGCGAGCGGAGACCGACGCGACGATCGGTCTGCTGTCGCTGCCCGTACTCGGCCAACAACTCGACGGAGCAGCGGCACAGGCATCGCAGTCGTACAGCCGGATGATCGCCGAGGTCGCCGCCACCAATGAGGTGACCTACCTTCCGCTCCACGAACGCCAGACGAAGGAACTGCGCCGGGCGGACCCGCCGCCGATTGCATACCGGGAGGTGACGCCCGCAGGGGTCGTCGGCGTCCTCGTCCAGCACGCAGTGCTGCGCCGCAGCCTCGACACGATCTCGCGGCGACGAGGTCTCGTGCTCACGACCGACCACATCCACCAGAACAGCCGCGGCGCCACCCTTATCGCTGAGGTCATCAACGCCGGTCTGCTCACCCAGAGCGTGTAGCTGGTTCCGGCGCCCGGCCAGTCGGATGCCGTCTACCGCGCGGAGGTGGCATCCGATCCAGGCGGTCAACGCCTACGACATCCGGCTCGTCTGGGTTCGTAACCACCGCGAGGGCATCGAGGCTGTCTTCGCGCTTGAGCTTGGCGTTCCCAGGTAGCCCACGGTGCCGGCCGCACCTATGGGAGCGGCCCTGGGCTCGCCGCGATCCTGCCTCGCCGCGCGGACACGGTCGTTGCCTGTGCCGGTCTCCGCTCCCGGGGGGCTTCTGAGTGAGGCCGATGAAGTTGCCGTCGGGGTCGGCGAAGTAGGCGTAGTGGCCGATGCCGGGGGTGATCTCGGTCTTGGTGACGACGGTCTTGCCGCCGAGGGAGGCGACCTTGGCGAGGGTGGCGTCGATGTCGTCGATGGTGAAGACGGTGGTGGGGCTGCCGATGGTGTTGACGCCGTCGGCGGGGCCGCCCTTGTCCGCGCCGTCCTTGATGAGGCCGATGTCGGGGCCGTCGGTGGAGCTGAAGAGGGGGTAGTCGGGCATCTCCATTTTCAGTTCGAGGTCGAAGACGCCGGTGTAGAACTCCCGGGCGGTCTGCGGGTCCTTGACGGTGAAGTCGACGAGCGAGATGTGGTTCGCATGGGTGTCTTCCTTCGGTTTGGTGCTGCGGGGAGGCGGTGACCCGTGCCGGGTCGCCGCGGGCGTGTCGGAGGTCCGGCGCAGTCGGGGCGGGAGGGGAGCCTGAGGGGCTCACCAGTCCTGTTCTTCGGCGACGCCGATGATGTAGCCGTCGGGGTCCTGGAAGTAGAAGAGCCGGGCGTGCTCATCGGTGTGCTCCTTGACGACGTCGACCAGCGGGCGGATCTTCGCGGTGTAGTCGTCGAAGTCGGGGACGTTCAGGTAGAACATGCCGAACGCGCCCGTGGGAGTGTCCTTGAGCTGTGGGAGCCACTGCCGCAGGTTGTCGGCGTTGTAGACCATGAACGCGAAGGCGTCCTTCCACAGGAGCATGCGGATGTCGTCCTCGGGGTTGTCGCTGCCCGGCGCCGTCTGGAAGCCGAGCTGCTCGTAGAAGGCGACGGTCGCGGCGGTGTCCTTCGCGCCCAGGCAAGGGGCGATTCCGCTGGTCTTCATGGGGTTCTCCTTCGCGTACGGGGTCGGCCGGAGGCGGGTCAGGCGGCGGGGGCGCTGAGCGCCATGGCGTAGCCGTTGGGGTCGCGGAAGTAGAGCATCCGGAAACCGCCGTCGCTGGCTTCCTTGAGGACCTCGACCTTGTCGCGGACGCGGGCGACCGCGGCGTCGAAGTCGGGGGCGTTGAGGTAGAAGAACCCGGAGGCACCCAGCTCGGCGGCGGTCTGCGGGATGAACTCCCGGACGCTGTCGGCGGGCTGGATCATGAACGCCATCGCGTCGCCGTTGAAGATCAGGTGGATCGGGTGGTCCCGGGCGACGCTCTCGCGGCCGACGGTGAAGCCAAGACTCTCGTAGAAGTCCAGGGTCTCGGTGACGTCGCGGACGGCGAGACAGGCGGTGAAGTTGGCGGTCTGCACGGGTGCTCCTGGTGCTGGTCGGTACCCCCCGACTCGAACGATACATTTGTACTGTACTGATCCGAACAGGTGGGAGCAAACGGACAAATCCATCGTTGGCCACGCCGCCCCGCCCCGCACCCCCACCACAGGAAACCGGCCCAAAGTGCCGTCGATCACCGGAAACAGCCAGTTCGCGGGGCCTTCCGCGAGGCGGTAGAACCGGGCACCTGGTGGTTCAGTGCCACCCCTGTCATTCCCGTACGTCCGTACTAAAATGCAGGACGCGCCCCTTTCCCCCGACCTGGAGAACCTCATGGACACCACCCCGCCCCAACCTGCGTCCGCTCCGGGAGGTCCTCGCTGATGGCCGACAACGACGCACCGCGCCGGCGCAGGGATCCCCAGCGGCGGATCGAGGAGATCGTCACCGCCACCGAGCGGGTCATCGCCACCAAGGGCATCGAGGGGCTCACCCACCGGGCCGTCGCCGAAGAGGCGGGCGTCCCCCTGGGGGCGACGACGTACCACTTCGCGACCCGCGAGGACCTCATCAAGGCGGCCCTGCAGCGCGCCGTCGACCGCTTCGGCGCCTACCTCGACACCTGGACCGCCCAGCGCCCCAACCTGGCCCCCGAGCAGTACGCCGTCCTCCTCGCCGACGCCCTGATGGGCAGCTTCACCGCGGAGGGCCGCGGGCAGAGCGTGATGGAGTTCGAGCTCTACCTCGCCGCCCTGCGCCGCCCCGAACTGCGGCAGGTCGCCGATCAGTACACCGAGCTCAACATCCGCGCCTGCGCGAAGTACACCGACCCGGTCACCGCCGCCGCCGTCGCCGCCGCGACCAACGGCATCACCCTGCGCGGCCTTGCCAACAGCCGCCCGCCCACCCGCGACGACGTCGAAGCGATCCTGCGCCGCATCCTCACCCCCAACCCCGCCCTCACTCCGGCCACACCGGCCGAATCGGGCGCGGACGCATGAACGGCTCCCGCCGCCACGTCAGCGCGGAAGAACGCCGCGCCCGCCTGGGCATCCGCCACCTCCTGGCACCCTCGCACCACGCCACACGGATGCCGGACGTCGCCCAGGCGCTGATCGGCCTGCACGCCACCGACCCCTCCACCGTGTTCCTGGCCGCCGCCGCCCGCACCAGCGCACCCGACATCACGGCCATGGAGAAGGCGCTGTACGAGGAGCGGAGCCTGGAGCGGATGCTGTGCATGCGCCGCACCATGTTCGTCGTCCCCGCCGACCTCGCCCCGGTCATCGAGGCGTCCACCGGACGGGCCATCGCCGTCAAGGAACGGGCGGCCTGCGCGGTCTACCTCCGCGACGGCGCCGAGTGGAGCGCGGAGCGGTATGCCGCGGTCGAAGCCGACCTCCTGGCCGCGCTCGCCCTCCGCGGAGAGGCGAGCGCCGCCCAGCTCGCGGCGGATTTTCCGGCGTTGCGTGAGCAGGTGACCGTCGCACCGGGCAAGCCGTACGAGGCCCGCCAGGCGGTCTCCTCGCGCATCCTGCGGGTCCTGGCCGCCGAGGGACGCATCCGCCGCGGACGCCCCAACGGCCGCTTCAACTCCAACCAGTTCCGGTGGAGCCTCTCCCCGCTCGCCGACGCCGCCCAAGCGTGGGAGACCGCGACGGCCAAAGCAGAGCTGGCCCGCCGCTAGCTGGCCGCCTTCGGCCCGGTCAGCACCGACGACCTCAAGTGGTGGACCGGCTGGACCCTCACCGACACCCGCAAAGCCATCGCCGCCACCGGCGCCCACACCGTCAGCCTCGACGAAGGCGCCGGATTCCTCCTGCCCGAAGACCTGGAGCCGGTCGCCGCCCCGGAACCGTGGGTGGCGCTGCTGCCCGGCCTGGACCCCACCGCCATGGGCTGGCGCCACCGCGACTTCCACCTCGACCCCGCCCACATCGGCGAGCTCTACGACCGCAACGGCAACATCGGCCCCACCGTCTGGGCCGACGGCCGCATCATCGGCGCCTGGACCCAGCACCCCACCGGCTCCATCAGAACGCACCTCCTCACCGACCCGGGGACGGGCGCCCGCCGCGCCGTGGACGCCCGAGCGCGGGAGTTGTCCGCCTGGCTCGGAGACCTGCGCATCACCCCGCACTACCGCACCCCGCTGGAGCGCCACCTCGCGCAGAGAGGGTGAGCCGGTTGATCGCGCGGGTGCGGTCGTCGGTGAGGTCACGTCGGTGAACGGTGAGGATCTTCAGCTCGGTGACCAATTCGTCCCCGGGCCGCGGGGTTTGCAGGTCCCGCCGGATCCGGGCCTGATCGGCGATGACAGCGGCGTCCTTGGCATCGGCCTTGCCTTCGCCCCGGTAGCCCTCGGATGCCTGATTGACGGCCATGCCGGGGATGTAGAGCATGTGCTGGCCGTGATGGAGCAGCAGGTCGGTCTGCAGGGCGGAACCGCCGTCGGCCAGGTCGATGCCCCAGGTGACCTCGTCGCCCAGGGTGCGGACATCGGCCAGGAGGAGCAGCAGCTCCGGCTCGTCGTTGGCTACCCGTCGCGACAGCAGCCGCTTGCCGGTGTCGTCGACCACCACGCAGTGCAGTGGTGATGGTGCTTACCGGCGTCGGTACCGGCCCAGATCGCTGTCACGCGCACTCTCCACGGATCGCTTGCTTTGCCTGCACCACAGACAAACATCGCTGGCGAGTCCCTACTCAGCGATCGGATCGCAATTCCTAATCAGCAGCCGAGTCGTCGCGGGGTGTCGGGCGGCGAATCGTAAGAAGCCCCGGACGGCAGACCACTGAAAGCCACACCCGACACCCCTGGGCGAGCCAACCCTACGAATGGCTCGCTCGTCCCGATCAACAAGGTAGGGACCACTGACCTGGGAACCAATCATCTGGATGTTCGGCGCGGGTCCGTTCGCGAGTCCGCGACAGGTGTGTGCGGTGTCCTGTCGTCACGCCCAGTCCTCCGGTTCCCAGGCGTAGAGCAGGTCGAGCAGCTCCGGGTCCCCGTCGAGTCGCAGGGCGTCCAGCGGAATGCGGTCGTACCGCCAGAGGACCAGTTCACTGGCCGTGCCGCAAATGGAGAGGCCTGCCGCTTCCGGGGCCTCGCCGTTCGCGGGCAGCCGGGTGGTGCGTGCACCGTCGCCGTCGACCGTGAGGCGCCAGGAGCGCCCCTCGGTGGCGTGAAAGTCGAAGGCCGTGGGCTTGTGTGGCCAGGCACTCCTCGTGAAGCTGGCGATGAACAGGCTGTCCTCGACACCGTCGAGCGCCACTTCGACAGGCAGCGAGGCCGAGTCGCCCACGGTGAGCTGGACATCGTAGGTGTGCACCGCGATCTCGTGGACTTGGTGCCGGGCGACGCCACCGGCGGTGTGCGGCGTCTGCGTGACACCCCAGCCGGTGAAGCAGCCCTGGTCCGGACCGGCCTCCCGCAGGGCCGCCAGCATCAGCTCGGTCGAGGCGGCCAGCCAGGCCAGCACGGCCTCGCGCTCCCACGGCGCGACCGCGTCACCCTGGACCGGGGTCCTGGACGTGGCGTTTGGCCCGGCGGCGACGGTGGCGGCCCAGCGACGGCGGCCCTCGCCGATGTGCTGCACCAGGTCGAACAGCGTCCACTCGGGGCAGGTCGGTACGGGCAGGTCGAGGCTGGGCGCGACGGCTATCGCGGCACGGAAGGCGGTTGAACGTTCGTCGATCAGCTGCAGCAGATCGGGAAACTCCAGAGTCTTGTGCACGGCGGTAGTTCTACCACCATGATCCATTCGCCCGACAGCGGTTTTCCCAGCCGATACGGCGGGGAACTCCGGCCCGGGCGAGCCCACGCCCGGGCTTTCGCCATGCCGCAGCCGACCCCGCGTTCAGGTCGACAGAACCATGCCCCCGACCGCTCCGGCCGCCTCGGCCTCGGCCAAGATCGCGGTGGACAGCCGTTCCGGTCGCGTCCAACTCCAAGCTCCGGAAGCGGCCCTACACAGTCTGCTGCCGATGCCCGTCCCCCTGCTGCCGACAACTGCCACAGGAATCCGCGTTCTTGCTGTTCAGTGCCTCAACGCGCAGCCCAGGACCCCTTGGAATCAATCATCCAGGACTTGTCGTGGACAACAGTGTCCATCGGTTCGCTGAGTTCGGCGACCCGATAGCGGGCGTTCCGATGTCACAGAGGAGGCACTACTCCGGCCTGGAGTTACTTGACCCGGCTGAAGGATTGCTCGCCAGCGGAGGGGCCGGTGGGCGGCGGAGGGTAGCCATGAGCACGGCGACGGCCCCAAGCAGCGCGCCCAGGCCCGCGCCCACCGCACCGAGCGTTCTGACGATCTCCCACGCCGTACTCTCCGCCGGGCGGCAGCCCGGGTCACACACCCACGGGCGGGCGCCGTCCGTCCGCGCGGCCGCGAGAGCGGCCAGGCCCAGCAGCAACAGGACGATGCCGGACCAGAACATTCTTCGGGCGGCTGCCTCGTACCGCCGCGAGCGGGTGTCGGCCATGCCAGCCACAGTCCCACCCCGGAGGACGGGTCAGCAATGGTGCGGATCAAAGAAGACTGGCCGAGGCAGGAAATGGCCACGCTCCTGAGACTAAAGCAGGGCCATCGACCTGAGAAAGGCCGAGAGCCGCAGGCCACAGCGTCGGCATGTGACGAGCGGACGCCGATCCCGGGATGCTGGACATCCCGGCCCTCGGAGTAGGCGTAGGCCCGCTCGATCTCCCGGCGTCCGGAGTTCCCTAGCACGGCCGCGAGATACCTTTCCAGCACCGTCGGCGTGACCTTCCCGTCCGCGTACAGATCGGGCACCGGCACGTCGGCCGGGGGCTCCCCGAGGACCGGAACCTCCTCGCCGTCCGTACGGGCTCCCGGCGCGCTGACCGCCGCCCACACCTGCGCCCCCGTGCTGGCCGTGAGGTGCACACCGTGCGGCTGGCCGTCCTCGGTCCACGCCTCGACCTGCGTGAGGTCAGGAGTCTGCGCAAGGACGTCGAGGAGGAGCTGCTGGAAACTGGCGGGACGCACGGCGGTGCTCCGGTCTGCAAGGGCGAAGCATGTCAGCGTACGGTCGGCCACTGACAATCAGCCGCCGGACCCATGCGAGGTTCCGTGTGTGCCCGCCGGTGCGACGCCGGTCTACGTCGTCAACGCCCTATCGTCATCGGTCGGGCCGGTCAGACCGCTCCCTCTCCATGCTCAGTTCCTGTCCAGCCAGGACTCCGCGACCCATTGGGCCGAGCCCCCGTCGGCTCGGCCGCACGGCCCGCTGAACCAGGAGCACACGCGGCTCGCCCGTCGGTGCGGCTGAGGCCGATGACATCACCGCCACCTCGGGCGCTGCCGGGAGCACTGGCGGTTCGCCCGTCAGGCCAGCTGAGGCCGGCGGCATCACTGCCTGCTCGGGTCCGGCCTCGGGTGCCGCGGGCACGTCGTCCGCTGGGGTCAGGAGGTCCAAGTGCTCACGGAGGCCGACTGTTGCGGCCCGGACTGGAGCGAGGAGCTGTTCGACTTCCGGTCCGAGCCGGGCGAGGGCGACGGCCAGGACGTCGATCCCCGCCAGGGCATCGTCCACGGCGATCCCGGTCGCGTCCGGCCAGCCGGCCAACTCCAGGCTGCATCAAGCTGGCAGGCCGCGACGGTGGCGGTGTCAGCCAGCGCCGATACACGGCAGGCACGTGGCGAAGACGAAGGCACAGTCACACTCTGATCAACGAGCCGCCCCGCCTCGCGAATCGCCAACACGCGGTGGAGTCGGTCACGGCTCGGGGGCTGGGAGCCCGGGGACGTGGACGCGGGGCCTAACTGCCCTACGTCCGAAGGTAGGAGAACAGCCGGGATGATCGGAAGTGGCCGCCCGGGTCCCGCGGCACCACGAGCCGGATCATCTCACCGGCATGCGGCGGGCCCGCACCGCTGCCTCCGCGCATGGAGAAGTCGGCACGCCGGTGGCGGGCGCGACGCGATTCATCCCTCCGACCGTGGGCGGACCGGTGTGAACGTCCGGGGTGAAGCGCGACGTGACCCACAACGCTGCGGGCAACGGCGCCTGGCCGTTTCGCGGTGGGAGGGGGTGCCGCGTCCTGGCCGAGTCAGCGGTGTCGGTTTGATGTGACGTCAGTCGGGGGCTTGCGGCGGGACTGTGAGGTGGCTTCTGGGGTGCAGCCAGCGCAATGGCCTGCCCTGGTGTCTGTTGGTTCAGTGGCAGCACCCGCATCCCGGGAGGCAACCGCAGGAGTCGTCGCCGGCCGGGGGCGTCGTCGCGGCGGGGGCGGCGCAGCAGCCCTTGCCCTGCCAGGCGTCGCGGCCTTCCTTCACCGCGATCACGGCGATGACCAGGGCGGCGATCGGGTCGGCCCACGACCAGCCCAGGGTGGCGTTGAGGACGAGGCCGGCCAGGAGGACGGCGGAGAGGTAGGTGCACAGCAGGGTCTGCTGGGAGTCCGCGACCGCGCTGGCAGAGCCGAGTTCGCGACCGGCCTTGCGTTGAGCGGCGGACAGGAACGGCATGATCGCCAGCGACAGGGCGGCAATGACGATGCCGGGGATGGAGCGGTCGGCCTCGCCGGTGCCGGACAGGGCGCGGACGGCGTCGGTGCTGACGTAGGCGGCGAGCGCGAAGAAGGAGACGGCGATGATCCGCAGGGTGGTCTTCTCGCGAGCCTCCCGTACGGCATGGTCTCGGGCGGAGAACTGCCAGGCGACCGCAGCGGCGGAGGAGACCTCAATGACGGAGTCCAGGCCGAAGCCGATGAGCGCGGTGGAGGAGGCGAGCGTTCCCGCGGTGAGGGCGACGACAGCTTCGATGACGTTGTAGGCGATGGTGACGGCGACCAGCAGCCGTATGCGCTTGGCGAGGATGTCGCGGCGGGCCGGGGTGGGCCCGAGGGATGTCACGGCCATCTCAGCAGCAGCCCTTCGTCTCCGCGTCCGGGCAGGTCTTGTCCTCCTCGACGGCGACGACGGCGGTGCGCAGCTCGTCGAGCGCGTGCCCGAGGCGTTCGTCGGCCAGCTCGTAGCGGGTGCGCCGGCCGTCGGGCACAGCGACGACCAGGCCGCAGTCGCGCAGGCACGCCAGGTGGTTCGACAGCCGGGTGCGGGAGACACCGATCGCGTCGGCAAGATCGGCGGGGTAGGCGGGAGCATCGCGCAAGGCGAGCAGGACACGGCAGCGGATCGGATCGGCGAGCGCGCGGCCGAACCGGGCCAGCACCTCAATGTCATGGGCGAGAGTCAGCACCCTCTGAGAGTACACAGAAATCTGAATTCAGAGAATCATGGATTCTCGGTGGTGCCTGCGCTCAGGCACGATCCCGAAGAAGCCGATGGCCGAGACGCGACATCAAAACCATCGCGATTGATCACGCCCCTACGCGCTCAGCAACTCCCCAACCGTCCTCCGTCATCCGACTGAGGCGGTTGACAGCGAACCCAGTCGCTCCAGGTCAGGGTGGCGCCCTGGACCAACTTCGCTGTCAAAGGACACCCACACACCGCGAAACGACTCCCACCCAGACCCCCATCACCACCGGCTGCTGATCAGGGGGGGGTGTCGCCGGACCAGTCCCAGCGGTTCCGCTCACCGGGGCGCGGGTCGTACAGGGCCCGGCCGCCCGGGCTCGGCCATCAACGCAACCCCGACGTCGATCGCGTCCGCGCTCCAGCCGGTGATGTCGAGCAACAGGCCGTCCAGCGGGCCGCCGACCAGTTCGACATGTACCCGGCCGGGCTTGGGACCGGGCCGGGGATGATCGTGGTCCTCGCCGTAGATCCGGCCAGGAACAACCCGCCCGACAGGACAGCACCGGCCGGGCAACCCCGAAACCGGGGGACAGAAACAAACAGCCTCACCCGGGACACCGACAGGGAAAAATGCGGCACGTACGCCATGCCCCTACACCAACCGTTCTACTGTCCCGCACGTCACCCATACGGCCGGTGGCACACTCCGCGCATTCACCGACACCCCCTGCACCTCCGCGCTCCCTCAGCCGTCCGGTCGTTCGCCGACCGGCGCTACGACTACGAGACCTCGTCGCCTCCAGCAGGCTTGCGGCCTCACACCGACGATCACCCGCAAAGCACAGCGCGCCGTGCCTGCCTGGCCAGACCATGTGGGTCGTCGAGCGGTCCTTCGCCTGGCTCCATCAGTCCGAGCGACTACGAACCCGCTATGAGGTACGCGCCAACCTCCGCCTGGTGCTCCTCCAACTCGCCTGCAGCATCCTGTGCTTCGGAAGCCCAGCGGCTCCGGTGTGGAACTCGCCCAGCGGCGCACACCTCGCTCGCGAACAACGTGCAAGGTCGTCTCCTTTCCCCGTACGGGGAAAAGGACCCCGCTGGGACCGGTGGTGCCTCGTCGTGCTTCGGAGTTTCGTGGGCGTGGTCCGGGGCGAGGTGGAGCGCGCCAACGGGCGGCTTCACGGCAGGTTTGTACCGAGAAGGAGGCCTGCTCGCTCCGCGCGGAGTGCCGCCTGGACCCGCCCCGTTGCTTCCAGCTTGCTCAGGACCGTGCCGACGTGGTCCTTGACGGTGCCGTGGGCGAGGTGGAGGCGTCGGCCGATCTCTGCGTTGGAGAGGCCCGCCGCCATCAGCACCAGTACGGCGCGTTCCCGGGCTGTCAGTCGTTCTACCAGTTCGGTGTCTGTGCGGCGGGCGGTGTGGGCAAGGAATTCGCCGATGAAGGTGCGGCTGATCTCGGCGGAGATCATCGTCCACCCGCCGGCGATGAACCGCGCCAGTGGTGCGTAGCGGTCGGGGGCGATGGTCTTCAGGACGTATCCGCGGGCACCGTGCCCCAGGGCGAAGGCGGCGAGGTCCTCGTCCGGTTTTCGGGAGAGGACACAGACCGCAGGCCTGACGGGCATACGGTCCAGGGCGTGCTGGAGGGCGGGCGTCTCCTCGGGGCAGCAGTCGAGGAAGACCACCTGGGGCTGGTACTCCGTGAGCCTCTCCGCTGCCTCGCGGACGGGCAGGAGGGCGGTGGCCTTGATGTCGTCGGCCACGGCCAGTACGTGGCCCAGCCCAGTCCTGACCAGCGGTTCGTCGTCGACGACTACAACTTCGATCATGGGTGCTCCCACCACGTGCCCCCTGAGTATGTGTTCCCAGTGGGGCGCAAGGGGAAACAAGGGGCTGCGCGGGCCTCTGGGCGCGGGGGTCCGCAGATTCGCCTGCCGTCGCCGATCCCGCGGAGGGGATGCGGAAGCGAGCCGTGCGACAAGGTAGCGGGCCGTCCGCCAGCACATGGCCCGAGCAGGCCTTTATCTGTCTGCGCACTGCGAGACCAGGGGCACGGTCCGTCGGTGTCCTTGGGGCGACACGGCAGCGGTTCACCCGCTCCCGGTCTCGCGCTGCCCGTGGGGTGGCGGGGCAGCGCGGGACCGGAGTGTGCGGCGGGTCAGCGGCGGGGCGCCGTGCCGTCCCTCGGGTGCTTCTTGTGCTTGTCGATCCTGCCGAGGGCGTACGTCATGGCTCCGGCGACGACCGCGGTGGCGAGGAGTTCACCCCAGTACGGTCCGATCAGGAATCTGTCGGCAAGCACGAGCACGGTGAACGCCACGGCGACGGTGATGATTCTGGACACCATAGCGGTGGTTCCTTTCACTTGAGCAGCGCGGTGATGCAGCCGGTGGCACCGGCCGCCACCGTGTTCACAGCGATCTCCCGCGCGACCTTCTTGTTGACCCGGCCCACGATCAGGGCCGCGGCGCTGCCGACACCGGCCCGCAGCAGGCAGTCCTTCGCCGTCTTCGTCATCGGCCGACCCTCCAGCGCCTTGCAGTACTTCGCCTTGTTCGTCTCCCGCTTGTCGAAGTAGCACTTCGAGATGTTGTACTCCTGCCGCGGATCCACGGCGTGGGCCGGTACCGCTCCGAACACGCTCGTGGCGAGCACCAGCGCGGCAACAACTTTGATCTTGTTCACTGCGTCCCTCGGGTCACACCGGCACGGACCAGGACCGCCCGGTTGACATGATCATGCGAGAGCGGGCCCGGTCGCCGACATCCGCCGAACGTCCTGAACCCTCCCCCGCCGAACGGCGGGGGCAGAGGTGCCACTGTGCCGGAACACCGCACGGCACACGGGAGCCATGTCGCGAGCGGCACGCCCTCTGGCCAGGGGTGCAGCCACCGCAGGCGCCCTGTCCTCCGGGTGGCGGGGCTGCTCCCCTCGCCGCTTGTCGGCAAAAGCAGGGGCCGCATGTCGCCGCGCGGGCAGGCGCACGTCGGCCCCATGGTGGAAGCACACCCCGCAGGAAGGGAGAAGACGATGCCCATCGTCACCCCGGACTACCACCTCGGCGTGGTCGTGGAAGACCTCGACCGGGCCATGACCGAACTCATCGGTATGCGCTGGCTGCCCGTGTTCCGCAGCGGACACCAGGTCGCCGGAACCCACACCCCGGGCTCCGGCCCGCTGATGACCTACTCCCGGCAGGGACCGCCCTACCTGGAACTCCTCGAACTCCTCCCGGGGAGCGTGTGGTCAAAGCCCGGCCTGCACCACGTCGGCTTCTGGACCGCCGACGTGGCAGCGGAGTCCGCGCGCATCACAGCGGCCGGATTCCCCCTGGAAGCCTCAGCGGCCGTCCTCGCGGACGACACCGAACCCGGCGTCTGCTACCACCGCACCTCCGACAACCTGCTCCTGGAGCTCGTCGAAATAGGCCGGGGCGCCCCGGCCCTCGCCCACTACCTCCACACCGACACCCAGCAACACCACCCACCCACCGACCCGCCCGCCTGACACGGCCACGGGACCCATCGGCTGTGCGCCACCGCCACCGTCGGCCACCAAGGCGGCAAGCGGCACCCAGCGGGCGAGAGCACCAATGTGCAACACCCTTCAGTGGAACCGACGGGGGTCGTCCGGTGTCAACTCCCCTCGGAGACAGTCGAGTCGAGCGCGACTGCTTACGAGTTGGTGCGTGATAGCGGGTGGGCATGCTCTGGTGATGAAGGGCATGGTCGATCGTGCACTCTTGGCGCATCCCCTGTTTACGGGCGTCTCGATAGAGCATCTGGCTGCCCTGGTTGCGGAGTTGTCCAGTCCGTGGACGGCTGCTGAGGAGGGGCGGCGCTATCAAGTTCGTGGTGGGCGCAGGAGGCGTGCACCGGGTGCAGGCGCCCGGTACCAGCTGGTGTTCGTGGACCGGGTGATCGTCACGCTGATCCATCTGCGTCACGACCTGCCGCATGCGGTGCTGGCCCTGTTGTTCGCGGTCGACCGGTCGACGGTCACCCGCGGTATCGGCGAGGTACGCACGCTGCTCGCTCAGCGGGGATGCGCCGTTCCCGACCGTCCTGGACTGCGTCTTCGGACTCTTCAGGACGTGTTCGCCTATGCGCAGGCCGAAGGCATCGAGCTCCGCCTGGATGCCACGGAGGTCCAGGTCCGCCGACCCGCCGCCGGACGTGGCGGCCGGCGCGCTTTCGTCTCGGGGAAGAAGAAGCAGAACACCATGAAGGCCACCGTCATTGCCGACTGGCGTGGCCGCACCTTGTGGGCGGATGCCCTCAGGCCGGAGCGGATGCACGACGCAACGGCTGCCCGCGCCGCGGGCATCACCGGCTGTTTCGAGCACTTCGGCGAGGTCGAAGTGCTCCTGGACGACGGATATCTGGGCCTGAGCCGCGACCACCCCGGACAAGCCATCACTCCGCCTCGCAAACCACGTCCCGGTGTGCCTGCACGCAGGATTGAACAGTGGGACCACGACCGACACGCGCACCCGTCCGACCGGATCACCGTCGAACACGCCCTCGCTCACCACAAGTCCTGGAAGCAACTCCGCCGATGGACTCACCGGCACGACCGGCTTCCCGATACCTACCGTGCCGTCGTCAGCCTCATCTCCGACTGTCGGGCATGACTTGAAGCAAGCCGTGGGCAGGACAAAGACGGCTCACCCGCTATCACGCACCAACTCGTTACTGCAGCGGTCCGGTGGACCGGGCAGCGGAGGATGTGCGGGAGCCACCCAGACCCGCCCGGGCAGGCTCCCAGGTGCCGGCGAACAGGTACCCCTACCGCCGGTGTCACGGAGCGTGTGGGCGGAGCGGTCGGCGTGGGGGTGTTCCGGGCGGCGGCATGATCACGCCGAGCGTGGGCCGGTCCTCCCCACCCGCGTGGGGGTGTTCGGATCACCAACGGTGAGTACCCTCCCGGCTCCCATCCTCCCCACCCGTTCGACCTCGGTCAAGGCCTCGCGGGTCGCCGACTCAGCAAGCCGACTCAGCAAGCCGACCCCACGACGCCCGAGGGTAAAGATCAAGCCCAGCAGACGATGACACCGCCGCCTTCGGCTTTGGCGCGTACGGAGGCGGCAACGATCTTGTTGAAGCATTCGGTGACGTACTCCGTGCCGTAGCCGCTGACTTCACCAAGGCGATCCCAGTGCGGGCGTATCGCTCCGCACTCGGCCGAGAAGTCATCGATCTCCCTCGGCTCGCCCCGGCAACCAACTGAACCCACAGGAAAAGGATCAGCCGATTACCGGACACACCCGGACTACGGGTGGTCTCCCGCCACTCGGTGCACGGTGCATGATGTCGTGTGGAGCTGACGACAGGGGGACTTCACCGTGGACACGGTCGATGAGGTACTGCGCAGCGCGGGCGATGCTTGCGAGGGGCAACTGCGGCGGTGGGTGGGATCGCTTCAGGGGCCCGCCGCGGAGGTTGCCGCCTATCAGTTCGGCTGGTCGGGGCAGGGCGTACGCCAAGGCGGTAAGTACGTGCGTGCTGCCCTGACGCTGGCGTGTGCGCGTGCGGTCGGAGGTGTGGACCGGCAGGCGGTGCCAGCGGCCGTGGCAGTGGAGATGGTGCACAACCTGTCGCTTCTCTACGACGATGTTCTGGACGGTGACACGGTGCGGCGCCACCGGGCGGCCGCGTGGCAGGTCTTCGGCCCGTCGTCCGCCGCCCGCTCCGCGGACGCCCTGATGCTGACCGCGTTCGACATACTCTCGGAGACCGGCGACGAGCCGGTGGTTCGTGAGGCGTCGGCCGCCTTGCTGGACGTGCTGATCCAACTGGCCGTCGGCGAGAGCCTCGACCTGGTCTTCGAAGGCCGGAGCCAGGTGGCCTTGGCCGAGTGCCTGGAGATGGTCTCGGGCAAGACAGCCTCGCTGTTCGACTGCGCCTGCAAGTTGGGTGCCCTCTACGGTGGCGCGGACCCGGCTGCAACCGATCAGTGGGCTAAGTTCGGGCACGATCTCGGTATGGCCTTCCAGCTCGTGGACGACCTGCTCGGTATCTGGGGCGACCCGGCGGTGACCGGAAAGCCCGTATTCAACGACCTGCGGAGCCGCAAGATGTCGGTGCCCGTGGTTGCCGCGCTGACGTCCGAGACTCCGGCCGGTGACGAACTCGACCGCCTCTACTCACGGTCCGAAAGCGATCCGGCCGACCTCGCCCGCCTGGTCGAGGAGGCGGGCGGACGGCGCTGGACCAAAGACCGCGCCGCCCAGCACGCGACTGCCGCACGCGACCGGCTGCACCGCCTCGCAGCAGTACCCGCAGCTCTCGTCGACCTCGAAGCGCTGTGCACGGTCGTCGTCAGACGCGCGCACTGACCGCCCACGGCGGCGGTCCGTCCATGATGTGAGCGCGACCCTGCTCGAACAGCTCTGCGTCCACCTCCTTGAGCCTGCGCAGTTCCCCCGGCTGATGCAGGGTGTGTACGAGCGCGGGAGCCCCGGTGCCGCCAGCCGCCTCCAGCAGGGCGTTCACGGCGAGGCGGGCGGCCTGGTTCGCGCCTTCCATCGTCGCCAGGTTCACCGGGGAGCGCACGTAGTCCCCGGCCATGAACAGGTTCTCCGCCGCCGTCACCGCCCGCGGGCGCGCCGCCCAGGAACCGGTGGTGTTGATCAGCAGCGGCTCGTCATTGACGGCCGGCCCCGGCTCGTCCAGGTTCCGTATCGCCGGATCCAGCTCCCAGCAGTGCAACAACCCGTCATGCAGGCGGGTTTGACCAGCTCCGTTGAGCCCCTCGCACAGCTGCGCCCAGACCTCGGCCGCGATCTGCGCACGGCTGCACTCACGGGCCGGCTTGCCGTACAGGATGCCCGGGGTGTCCCAGGAGGAGATGTCCACCGACAGGCAGTCGGCCACCGTTCCGTCGCCGTAGGTGGCCGTGAAGTCGCCGTCCCAGAACTGGGCCTGGCTGATCGAGGTGAGCGCCCATGGCGAGTCCAGGAACAGGACATGGCCATGGGTGACCGGCACGGGCTGGGTGAGGTAGAACTGCATGCCGACCATCCAGTCCGTGTGCAGGCCCGCCACGCTCTTGAGCTCGGCGTCAGCTTCCGCCAGACCGCGGTCCAGCAGGGCGCCGACGCGATGGACCGGCAGCGCGCAGACATACCAGTCAGCTTCCAGCTCCCGCCGCCGGCCGTGCGGGCCGCGCACTTCGGCCCCGGTGACACGGCGGCCGCTCAGGGAGAGCCTCTCGACCCCCCAGCCCAGTTCCAGCCGCACTCCCAGCGACCTCAGATGCCGGATCCACGGGTCGATCCAGGCGGTACTGGTGGGGCCGTTGAGCACCCGGTCGGCCGGCTGCAGTTCTTCGCCCCGGCCGAGGAACCCGTAACTGAATGCCTCCAGGAACCCGCCGACCGTGTGCGCGCTGCAGACCTCTGCGCGTGCCGCGACGACTGTGCGGGTCGCGCCCACCACACACGCCTTGACGTACTCCTCGGAGGCTCCGTCGGCCGCGGCGAAGTCCCACCACGAGGCCGCCTCCCACTGGCCCAGCCGCCGCTCGTCACTGCTCGTCATGTAGACGAGCATCCGGTTCGCGAAGTACAGCAGTTCCTCGCTCGTCAGCCCCCTGCCACCCGCTTCCAGCCCGACAGCACGCAGGAACTCCATCGGAGTACGGGCACCGGCAGCCACGGACACATCCGTGACCCGCTCCCCCACGCGCCCCGAGCGCGCGGAAAGCATCTGTGTCGCCTCCCGCAGGTTCCCCGCCACACCTTCCGTGCTGCCGTCGACCGGGATACGGCGCAGAGTGTCCGGCAGACTCCGGTAGAACCCGGGAAAGAACCGGAACCCGTGCTCACTGGGCAGGTCTAACCGCCCGCCGCTCCCTGTTCCCGGCACCCACGCACTGCGGGCCTTGCCACCCCAGTCGGCGGGCTCCACCACCGTCACCTCGAAGCCGCGCTCCGCCAGCTCCATCGCCGCCGTCAATCCCGCCACGCCACCACCCAGCACCGCGACCCGCAAGCCCCGCCCCACTGCCACCACCACATCCACTACCGGGGCCACCAGCGAAGCCCCCTCCACCACGTCACGACGAGTAGATCACTGATTTGATCTGCGTCACGGACGAGCCCCCGTCCCCCTCGATACCTCAGCGGAACCCGGCTCGTCACGCTCCACACCACCGCGTCCGGCGAAAAGACCGGCCACGCCCCGATGGACCAGCAGGCCCTCGTGGGCAGAAGCTCACGCCCCGCACCCCTTCACCACGAGGCCTACGGACGTCAGCTCACGCCCGAGGTGTGCCGACGGGGCGGACCGGCGTTGCGCGGGAGACCGGGGCTCGTTGAGGGGGCGTGCAGGTCGATGATCGACATTGTGCAAATGGTCGGCCGGGCCTCCCGTATGGAGCCGGGTGAGAGGAAAATTGTGTCGCTGGTCGTCCCGGTGTTCCTCGGTCCCGGCGAGGAGACCGGTGAACTGGTGGTGGTTTCGCCGGGCACGGAAACGCTCGGGAAGGACCTTGAAGCCCTCCGGGCGCACGACACCGACACCATCGAGGCGCTCGCTGATCCCCGTATCCGCAGCGGGAGTTGAGAGGCCGAGGACACCACTGAAGCAGGTGACGAGGAGGGCCAGGAGCAGCCCGGCGAGAGGCATACTCCGAGTGGTCCGGCAAGGGAACTGCTGAAGTTCTCGATGCCCAGGGATCCGGCGGAGGTGGCGCGGTCCGTGGCACTGCGGGGACTGCATCCGGAGGCGGACTTGGCGCAGCGGCATCACCGCGGCCGCCCTGTACGTGCAGGAGGGTAGCGCGGGGCGGGGAGTTGCGGGTGCCGTACGACTACGTCACTCCGGAGGTCCCCGACGAGGAAGCGGCCGAGGGGCTGCCCTGGACGCGCCGGGAGGCCCTGGACGAGATCGATCCCGGGTGGTGCCCGGCATGGGACGCGGGATGGCAGCGGTGTCTGCGGCTCGTGCAGGACCACCTGGACAACGGGGCAGCGTGCCCCTGTTGGCCGGGGAGGTCGTCGTCCAGGGCGAGGACCTCGGGCGGTGGGTGCAGGGCTGCCGGTTCGAGTGGGAGCGGCTGCTGCCCGCGCAGCAGTGGCTGCTGGAGAACGCCCTCGGACTCGAACCGGCGGAAGAGTCAGAGCGGTCAGTCACGAAGGGCCGGGAGGCTCTGAGGGCGGCGCTGAGGGCTTTGGGGGGGGTGAAGTTGGGGATGGTCCTGGGCAACATCCGACAGCGCGCCAACAAGCTCCCCGACGAACGCCGGGCTGAACTGGGCTGGCTCTGACGTCGTGAAACGGGTCCTGGCGCGAATTCCGTGAAAGCAATCATGCTTCCGTGCGCCGGTGACACACGGTCACGCTGCTGGGATCCTGGCTGAAGTGTGAGGACCTGATGGAGAGGCTGCTCCCGCACCTGGAAGCGGTGCAGGTGGAGCAAGTGGTGTTAGCAGAAGGCGTGTTACGTGTGCTGGCACGTACGCGAGACGAGCGGGAGTATGCCTGCCCGGCCTGCGGGACACCATCGCGGAGAATACACAGTCGGTACGAACGTCGGCTCGCTGACGCCCCGGTGGGTGGTCGCCGGAGCGTGGTCGAGCTGTCAGTTCGGCGGCTGCCTGTGACAACTCTGGCTGTACCAGGGTCACGTTCGCCGAGCAGGTCGAGGGGCTGACGTTCTTCTACGGCCGCCGGACACCATTGCTGCGGACCCTGCTGGAGGCGGTCGGGGTGGCGCTCGCGGGCCGGGCCGGCGGCCGACTCACCGACGTGCTGTGCGCCCCGGTCGGCCGGTCGGTGCTGCTGCGGCTGGTGATGGCCCTGCCCGACCCGCCCGCGGCCACGCCCCGGGTGCTGGGGGTCGACGACTTCGCCACCCGGAAAGGGCAGGTCTACGGAACGCTGCTGGTCGACGCGGAGACGCACGCACCGATCGACATGCTCCAAGGCCGCGAAGCCGGACCTCTGGCCCGCTGGTTGAAAGCACATCCAGGGGTGGAGATCATTTGCCGCGACCGGTCCGGGTCCTACAGCGACGCGGCCCGCACTGCCGCGCCGGACGCGACCCAGGTCGCGGACAAGTGCATATCTGGAACAACGTCGGCAAGGCCACCGAGCGCTGCGTCACCGCCCATCGCCGCTGCCTGCCCCTATGGGCCCCGGCACCCGAAGTGGGGCCGCTGCAGGCCGACATCGACGACGGCGAAGAAGCATTCCCCGCCTCGCACCAGCGGGCCGTGGAACTCGCCCGCACCCGCTGGCACCACGTCCACGACCTGCTCGACGCCGGGATGGGAATCCGGGCGATCGCGCACTGGCTGGGCTGGGGACGGCACACGGTGCAGCGATACGCGCGGGCCGCCCGCTGGCAGGACCAGGTCACCCTCCGCCCGCGCCGCACCAGCACCCTCGACCCACACGCCGACTACCTGAGGCAACGGTGGCAGACCGGCAACGTGATGATCAAAGACCTCCAACACGAACTCCACGAGCAGGGCTTCGACGTCAGCTACACCACCCTGCGCGACTGGATCAGTCGCACCCTCCCGCCTCGTGAGGCACCTCCCGCGCCACCACCACGGCCACCGACGGTCCGTCATGTGACCGGCTGGCTCACCCGCCACCCGGACACGCTGCGCGAGGAAGAGACTCGCCAACTCAAGATCACGCTCGCCGCATGCCCCGAGTTGGCCACTGCCCACGAACACATCCGCGCCCTCGGGACGATGCTTCAGATGCGCCAGGCCGCCGAACTGCCAGGCTGGATTGAGGAGGTCAGCACCAGCGGGCTGCCCGGCCTTGCCGGTTTTGCCACGGGACTGGCCACCGACCTGGACGCGGTCATCGCCGGCTTCACCAGCGACTGGAGCTCGGGCGTCGTCGAAGGCCGAGTCAGCGACCTCAAGATGCTGAAGCGGCAGATGGCAGGACGCGCAGGATTGCCGTTACTGAGGAAACGCGTCCTGCTCGTCGCAGCCTCCCGACGCTCACGCACTGTGACCTACACACGAGCAGCATGATTGCTTTCACGGAATTCGCGCCAGGACCCGTTTCACAACGTCAGCGCCACACGTACTCCAGCTCCGGCGCGGGTACCGCTCGTCCGCAGACATGAAGTGGGCCCACCGGACGAATTTCGCAAGAACACTGAACACTCTCTTCGAAAGTGAGGACTGGTATTGCCCTGCGCCCGCGATCAACCCTCGCTGGGGCCGGTTGACCAGGTGGGCAGCTCGCATTGCAGGAGACCAGCGAGACATGAGCTCTGCTTGGCTGGCGGACCTTCAGAGATCCCCCGAACCCGGTATGCAGCTCACTCCTTGGCAGCAACATCGCTACGCGTCCGGCATCTTCGTCGCTGCAGTCCGTTGCCGTGCGCGGGATGCCTCGAGGGGATGTGGCGCCCTGTGGACTGGGGCCTCACGACCCCTGCGCGCCGGGAGACCTTCGTCGGTCTGCCGCCCGCTGGCCTGGTGGTCTACATCGCCCAGCAGGATGGCCTGCACGTTCTGCTGACCGAGGGCTGGGGATGGGTCGGCGGGTGCGGGGTGGCCATGTTCGCCCTGACGCGGTGGCTGCAGCGGATCCGCGGTATCGAGCTCGCGGAGCCGGCCACGACCGACGAGTAGGGCCCTTGCCGAACGTCACAGTCCCGCACCTCGGGCGGTGCCGGGATGCAGGGCTGCTCGGGTGCTCGTACGGTCGACGGTGCACGTCCCGACAGGACGACGCCCGGTGGTCCCGCGGCCCTTCGCACGTACGCGGGACCACCACTCCTTGGTCAGCCGACCTCAACGTACGTAACGATGAGAATGCTGCCCAGGGCCGTCGCGTAGAACACGACGCGGATGTCCTCGTGCTGGTAGTCGCGCAACGCCTGGGCGGTGGAGTGCTGCCGTACTGCCGTCGGGTCCGCCGCGATCGCGTTCAGGGCGGCGTCCAGGCGGACCACCTGAGGGTCGGTGAGCGCGTCGACCTGGGTCTCGGCCGGCGGGACGAACACGACCCGCGGGCGACGACCGCGGACGTGCTTGGGGGGCTTAGGCAACGTCCGTCGCCCCGGCCTCGTCCCGTGAGGGGAGGCCCTTCGCGGTCCGCAGGTCTTCCCAGTCCCGGCACTCGTCGAGGTCGATGCCCTCGGCGGCCAGGTGCTCAAGCACGTACGCGAGGGCCGGGCTGTCGGCCAACTCGGCGCGGGCGGCGTCGCGCAGTTGCTGCTGCTCATCGGGATCAAAGACCAGGTGCGCCATCGGGGCCTCCGGGGAAGGGGTGCCCCCTCACCGTACCGGGCCGGTCCGGCCCGCTACAGAGGATCGGGAACTCATTCCTTACCGGTCGCCCGGTGCGGAGGATCGGTATCCGGGTTCGGGGCGTTCGGTCATGCACGGGAGCGTAGTGGCGCCGGGCGAGGGCCTGGGGCCACACGGCAGCTGTCACCCGATCAGGTGTCCTCCCCTTGAACGTGGCCGAGGCGGCCCGCCCAAGCAGGCCACCCTCGGCTACGCGGGAGGCGTTCCCGTACCGCTCCTACGCCTCCTCGATCGCGCCCTCGACCCCGCACATGTGCTGCTGCCACCATTCGTCCCTGGCGCCCTCCTCGGCTTCGCCCCTGTCCCAGGGGGTGAGCGGGTGGGCTTCGATGCAGGAATAGCCCCACTTCCCGTCCGTGCCGGGGACTCCGTCGGCGCCACGCCAGCCACAAGTGCAGCTGGCCATCAGGGCCACGTCCTCCTTGTACATACGGTCACCGTCGGAGTTCCACTGCCACACGGGCAGGGTGTGGAAGCGGTGCCCCTGAGGGTCTTCCTCGTGGCGAACCCGGTCGACGCACTGGCGGTGGTTCTCACCGGCGTGCTCACGGGAGCGGTTCCGTGCGGCGTTCTTCCGGGCGTGATTCTTGACCATGACGGCTCCATACGCGCGCACAGCTATCCGTGATCCGGCGCGTCAGTGATCGCATGGGCATGCCGAAAGGAAGGAATTTTGCTGCGCTGATGCGAGGCACCTGGGGCTGTGAGCACTCACCGGTCACGGGCCGATGAACTGGAGCCGGGCCGACGCTGCGGCCATCGCCCACAGCATAGCCCCTCCACGAACTGGTGTGATCCGAAGCCATATGCACAGTGGTCAGCCGAGCAGGTGCCGGTGCGGCTTCCTGCCGACGGCCGCGTGCTCCGACAGTTGGATCGCGGTGACGCAGGCGGCCTCAAGGCGCTTGGTGCCGTCGGCGCCTGGAGCCAGGCCACCGTCACACCTACCGCTGCTGTCGCTGCCTGATGGGTGAGCGTCACCAAGCGCTGGTGGTCGTCGTCCAGGCTGCACACCGTGCCCCCGGCCCCGAACTGGAAGAACACCAGGTTGCCGCGCACGACGTCGACCCCGACACCGAGCAAGTCCGGCATCTTCGCCGCCACCGGATTCATGGGGTGGACCCGGTGGTCTGCGAAGACGGGCAAGTAGGCACCCAGGGCGAGGATCTCGTCGATGGGGACCTGCTCGTGCATTGACCTTCACCGGCCGCGATCTGAGGGTCTCCAGGCTGAGTACCGGTACTCATGCGTGCGGGAAATACTGGCTGGCAGGATCGGCGTCATGACGAGCGGCACAGCAGCGCTGATGGTCCTGCATCTCTTCCTGGTTTGGGCGCTGATGACGCTGGCGGTGCCGTTGTTCGGCTTCGGGCTGTTCGCGGCGGCCTGGGGTGGTGGGAATGGCACGACGGTGCTGCCTGCCGTGCTGGGGGTGCCGCTGTTGGTAGGTCTGCTGGCCACGGCCAGCATATGCGTGCGGACCGTGGTGCCGATGTGCGGCACCGTGCGAGGGCTACTGGGCTGGGCAGTCCTGGTCTTCGTTCTTGGCACGCTTGGTGTCCTGGCCGGTCTTGCTGCCTACGGTCAAGGCGTCAGCCTGGGTAGCGCCGGCGCCCGGATCGGGCTGACGGGCGTGCCGTACGCCGTGGCCGCGGCGTTCTTCGTCCCGGGCCCGTGGGTGCGGCTGGGAGCGGTGGCTCTTCTGGCGGCCGCCGTGGCCTACGGGGGCTTGCTCGGCCCGGCACAGGAGCGACAGCGCCAGGACGCGGCGCAGGTCGCCCGGTACCGGGAAAGGCCGGAACTGCTGTACCTGGGTGGAGCACCACCGGGTATGGAGGTGTCGCGTGCCGAGGTCGGCCCCGGCTACTTCAGCGTCGACTACCGCCCTGCCCGACAAGGAGTCGAGATAGGATGGGTGGGGTTAACGGTGCGCGCGGCGATCGGACCGGCAATGGCATGCCCAGAGTCACCGGAGAAGGGTGTGACGTGCACGGTGGACGCGAACGGCGAGATGCGCACGGTCCGCGACATCCCCGGCAACGTCCGTGTGATCACCCTCAGCCGCCGTCACCGGAACGCGCAGGTGGAGGTCACCAGCCAGACCTTGGACGAACCCGGACTACGCCATGTCCTCGACTCGCTGCACCCTCTGACGGAGGCAGAGCTGAAGAAGCTGATGAGGGAACAGAAGATCAGCCACCGGCTGTGATGCATCCGCGCCGAGCCTCAGGGTCTGCGGTTTGCGTACTCCCCCACGTGCACCGCACACCTTCGCAGAACAGTCATGCTCGCCTCGACACCATGGACCCCGACCGTGCATGGCGGCGTGTTCTTGGACATTGGCGTAGTTGTCTAGCGGTTCCTCAGTTGAGCGACTGATACTGATCTTCCCTGCAGTCGCAAGCGGGGCCCCAAGTGCAGCCAAGACGTCTTGCACCACGAGGGCCCCACTTGGGCCAGCCACTTGTGATCCTCACTCGCAATAGCGCGGCGACGTCCGACCTCCAGCTCAACAGTGGGTCCTTCCCGCGTCCATACGTGCTGAACAACAGACTGGTCGAGCACCCTGTTTCGCCCAACTCCCGGCTCGGCCGTGAACCCCACGAGGACATCACCGACCCGGGCACTGCCAATCGGACGCCGCGTCATGTCGGCGTACAGGATCAACGTTTCAGGGGCGAGACAGTTGTCACAGCCGTCGGAGACGCAGTCGCAGCCGGTGGTCGGGTTCCAGGTCGCCTCGGTCCATTCGATGCTGCTGCGGCGGGGGCATTGAAGGCCGTACGCCGGTATACGTGTGTGTTCGAGTGCTTCC
Organism: Streptomyces sp. NPDC054863; assembly: GCF_053610825.1. Taxonomy (NCBI): domain Bacteria; kingdom Bacillati; phylum Actinomycetota; class Actinomycetes; order Kitasatosporales; family Streptomycetaceae; genus Streptomyces; species Streptomyces sp. NPDC054863. The sequence goes on from NZ_JBSGZD010000034.1 coordinate 27,999, forward strand.
GGTGAACCCATGACTCGAACCGTCTTTTGAAATCTAGTAGTTGGGGTCTGCCCGGTCGACCACGTGGTTCTCGTCATGCCGTCGAGCGGAGCGCAGGCCGTTGGGGGAGCAGCGAGACCGTTCCGTCCTGCCGGGCAGCCCGCTCGGCACGGACCCGGTGCCGGGCGGCGGCCTCGGTGGCCGCAGCTTCCCGATGGCGCTGTACCCGGGCGTCTACGGTCGGCGCCGGAAGGTCGGACTGCTCGCGCCCGGGGAACGCCTGGGCACTGAGCGCGCGCAGAGCGGCCGTCTGCCGCTTCACCGCCGCCGCGATGGCAGGGTACGACCCGTCGCGATTGCGATCGCCTACATGCAGGCCTCCAGAGAGACCGCCACGGGCGAGTACCGGAGCGGGGATCTTGCGGCCGGATGTTGCGATCCTCGGTCGTCCCGAAGGGCGACCGCCACATGCCCGTCTGAACCTTCCCCTTGATCGTGGACACCTGGAGACTGGGACCTGATGTTCCAGAGGAAGTAGCACCAGGTGGGAAGCAAGTACACGAAGCGGTACACCGAGGAGTTCAGGCGGGACGCGATCGCGCTCGTCGACTCCACGGGTAAGACGGTCACCGCCGTGGCCCGGGATCTGGGCATCAGCTCGGAGTCCCTGCGCGGCTGGTACCGCCAGGAAAAGGCGGACCGGGGCGAGGGGCAGCCCAGTGAGCTCACCATGGCCGAGAAGGAGGAGCTCAAGCGGCTGCGCAAACTCGCCGCCGAGCAGGCCAAGACCATCGAGGTCCTGCGAAAAGCCGCGGTCTTCTTCGCGAAGGAGAGCGACCGGTGAACGACACGGACGCGTTCATCGAGGCGGAGAAGACCACCCACGGCGTCGCTTTCCTGTGCCGGCTGCTGAAGGTGGCCCGCTCCTCGTTCCATGCCTGGCTCGCCGCAGCGAAGACCCGGGCCGCGCGCAAGGCCGCCGACCACGCCCTGGCCCATGAGATCACCGTCATCCACGCGGCCTCCCGCCAAACCTACGGCGCCCCGCGCATCCATGCCGAACTGCGGCGCCTGGGCCGGGCGCTGAACCGCAAACGAGTCGCCCGCCTCATGCGCGAGCACGGCATCCAGGGCGTCACCGTCGCAAGCGCCGTTCGCTCACCCGGCCGGAGAAGAAGGCCAGGCCGGCCCCGGACCTGATCGGCCGCGACTTCCACGCCGAGGTTCCCGGCACGAAGCTGGTCGGCGACATCACCGCCCTGCCCACATCCGAGCACTGGCTCTACCTCGCCTGCTGGCTGGACCTGGCCACCCGCGAGGTTGTTGGCTACTCGATGGCCGGCCGCCACCGCGCCGACCTTGTCGTCGATGCGCTGAGGATGGCCGCGGGCCGAGGCCGGATCCGGCCCGGCTGCATAGCGCATTCGGACCGCGGCAGCGAATACACGAGTAGTCAATTCCAGTCTGAAATAGTCGAGTTGAGGCTCCGCGAAAGCTGCGGACGCACCGGATCTTGCTTCGACAACGCCGCCGCGGAGAGTTTCTGGGCCCTGCTCAAAGAAGAGATCGGCACCCGCGTCTGGCCCGACCGGGCCACCGCCCGCGCCGAGATCTTCGACTTCATCGAGACGTTCTATAACCGCCGCCGACTACGCAAGCGCAAGGGCTTCGGCTACCTCACCCCAGCCGAGACCCGGCAGCGCCATCAACACGACCTCGCTGCTTAGAGGCCGCGCAGATAGGCGCGGTTGGGGGCGCGGGCAACAAAACGGGCACAGGGTTCCGTGGTCATGGAGTTGCGACGCTCTGTGATCATTGGGGAGACCTGTGCCCGCGCTTCCATCATGGCTGGCTGAACCGCTCTGGACCCAATTCGCGGCCTTGCTGCCCGAGCGGCCGGAGTACGACCCGAACCATCCTCTCGGCTGCCATCGCCGACGTATCAGCGACCGGATCATCTTCGACAAGATGCTGCAGCTGCTGCGCTTCGGCTGTTCTTGCGAGGCGATCGCCGACACAGCCTGCTCGGCTACCGCGATCCGGAGCCGCCGTGATGAGTGGATACGACTCGGCGTGTTCGCCCGGCTCAAGCAGATTGCGCTGGACTCCTACGACCGGGTCGTCGGCCTCGTCCTCGACCGGATCGCCGTGGACGGCGCCATCACCAAGGCTCCCGGAGGCGGCGAGGTGGCCGGGCATTCTCCGGTCGACCGCGGGAAACAGGGCCTGAAACGCTCGGGCATGACCGACGGATACGGCATTCCACTGGGTCGCGTTCTGGCCGGCGCCAACTGCCACGACTCCCCGTTGCTCGCCCCGACCCTGGACCGCCTGGATGACCTGGGGCCGTTGCCCGACGACGTCACCGTGCACCTGGACGCCGGCTACGACTCGGACAAGACCCGCACTCTGCTCAACGAACGCGGCCTCCACGGCCGCATCGCGCACAAAGGCGAGGCAGCGCCAATCCAGGCCAGTCAGCGTGGGCACGTCGAACGCACTCACGCCTGGCAGAACGCCTTCCACCGGCTCGCCCGCTGCTACGAGCGGCGTGCCACCGTCGCCGGAGCGTTCTTCGACCTCGCCGACACGATCATCACGGTGCGCGGTCTGATTCGCCGAGCCTGGACCACCAACCGCTGGGACGCACGTCCCCACCGCCGGCCATGACCGCCCCGCTGAGGTCACGAGCGCGCATGGACGCTACTTGGGAGAGCGGCCATTGAGGATCTTCTGGAACAGCACATGGTCACGCCACTCACCGTCGATATGCAGGTAATCGGGCGCGGTACCGATCACATCGAAACCGCACTTCGCCAGCACTCGTTGCGAGGCCGGATTGGCGATCACCGTACCCGCCTCAATTCTGTGCAGATCAAGCTGTTCGTCAGCCGCCCGGCAGACCGCCAGGACGGCCTCGGTCGCCAGACCACGTCCTGCCTGCTCTGCATCAATCCAATATCCGAGATTCGCACTGCGAAAAGGCCCGAGGGCTACGTTGGACAGCGTCACCGCTCCGACGACCTCGTGCCCAAGGCTCAGCACCCACGGGACCAGGCGCCCCGCGTCCTGCTCCTTCAGTTGGCCACGCACACGGTCGGCCTGCCCTTGCTCGGTGAAGAAGCCCTCACCCCTACGGGGCTCCCATGGGCGCAGGTAATCGCGATTTCGCAGATAGGCCCTGCACAGCCCGCTGAAATCCTCTTCCTCCAGAGGACGCATCAACACATCGTGGGTAACGGCCAAAGGGAATTTGATCACTGCGTCATCGTACGACGGCATCACAGTCAAGCAGCCGACGAACACCTTGGCGCCAGTCGTCGCAATCGGCATCGCCCATAGCCTGATCCGCCGCTCCTGCACCAGCCATCGTCGGGCTCCACACATATCACCACCCGTCACCAGCCGCCTATCTGCGCAGCCTCTTAAAGATCGAGTGTCCAAGATCACGGGGAAGCTTCATCCTCCCAGCGAAGTTCCTTGCCGTCCACGCTGGAATGCCCCCGGGTCTCCCGGTCGGCCGGGTCCACGCACGGGGCGGCGGGCGCCGCGACCGAGGAAGGGCTCTGCATGGCATGGCCGATACCGGCGCACAGAACCGGCATGGCCGAGGCCACGAGCCCCACGAGGACAAGGACACGGGGCGGAAGAGAGGTCGGCACATGCAGCTCAACGATCGCCACACGTGGCGGTTCTGAACCAGGCGCAGCCTTGGGTGACCGCGTCGAAAGAACTGGTGCTGGTGAGGGAGACGTCCAGGCCGCCGGTCTCCGTGTCGAATGCCACCGGGCGACAACACTTCCGCTGGCCACCGAAGCACCCCCACCCCCAATGACGCGCAGCTGCTCGCGAGGAACGACAGGGCGACAACCCTGAGTTGTCGGGCCACGGCAACCTCGGGTTGCCGGTCCGCCGGTCCCTGCTGACCGGGTGCCCCTGCTGACCCGAACACTGACCCTTCCAGGTCAGGCCCTTGCGCGTGCACGCAGAAAGCACGCGAGACCAACGGTCAGCGGCGGTCGGCGAGGCCTGGGTGGTCGGCCAGCGCGCGGGCAGTGTCGAGGACGGCGAGGAGGTGTTCACAGCCGCGGGTGAATGCAGGGGAGAACGGCCTCTCCGCAAAGCTCAGCAAGATCCAGACCGCAACACCCCCACGCCGGTGGGGAGAACTTGGAGTGGTCGAGGAGCCGTTGCGCGCACGCCGGAACACCCCCACGCCGGTGGGGAGAAACACCCTCCTCGTCGGACACACAGCACTCGGAACACCCCCACGCCGGTGGGGAGAACGTCGCCCTTGGCGTTCGGGGCGCGCGCGGCGGCGTCTTCCCCACCAGCGTGGGGGTGTTCCGATTCCCGCGCGTCCCTTGCGCGCGGTGATGTCGTCTTCCCCACCAGCCTGGGGGTGTTCCGGCGTTCGGCTTCGAGCGCGGTGAAGTTCTTGAGTCTTCCCCACTGGCGTGGGTGTGTTCCGCCGGTCTCGCCCGACACGATCGCCCGGTACGTGTCTCCCCACCGACGTGGGGGCCCCACAGGGCCATCCCAGGCAACTCGATGGTCGAGCAGGTACCGCACGACTGAACCGAATCAACCACACACCAAGCAGTACGAGTTGGGATGGGTGCGGATCCTCTGGAGGGGTGATCAGCCACTCGCAGACCTGCCGTCGCGGTTCGAATGCGCATGCGATGGAGACATCACGGATTCCACCGCGCAAGAGATCGCCGCAGCCCAGGACGAGGTGGCCAAGGACATGGACTGGTAGACGTCCGGGATGGCGCGTAGAGAACTCACGGATGCTGAGTGGGAGTTGATCGGCCCGTTCCTGCCGATAGGCAGGTCCGGCCCGTATCCGAAGCATCTGCGGGAGCAGTTCGAGGGTGTGATCACAGTGCTTAGTTGGATTCGCTGCACCCACAGACCCATCGCGGGCATCGAACGGGATCGGCGACACCCAGGTGGTGCGGCAGTGGACGCGGGCGCAGGCCGGGTTCCTGGCGGCCGGTGGGCTCGACCACGGTGAGGCGGACAGCGCTGTGCGGGCCCTGCACGCGGTGTGTGCACGAGGCGCAGCGGCCGGGCGCTGGAGGTCGCCGCGGTCGCGGTCCTGGCCGTGAGGGTGCCGGGCAAGCCGATCACCCTCGCCTGGTGCGGGGACGCGCGGGCGTATCTCCACGAGCCGGACGGGGAGGGGCCGGTGCTGCTGACGCACGATCACAACCAGCGGCAGCGGGCCCTGGACTCCGGCCGGTACGCCCCCCGGCAGGAGGGCAGCGTCGACTTCAGGCCCGCCGTGCCGCTCCCGTCGGCCTGCTGAGGCCCGCCGTCTCCGCACGCGGAGAGCACAGGGGCCACCGCGACCGCTCCCGCCACGACGGCGGCTCTGCCGACGAAGCGTCTGCGGTTCCACTCGTTTCTCATGGCGGCGACCCTCCCCGAACGGGTGTCGAAGCGCTTCGCGCGCTGCGAACGCTAACGGCGTACTTTGTGCAGAACAAGGGGTTCCGGAAGAAGAACCTTTCTTGCATTCCAGCCATTGACAATCCAACAGAGGGAATGACAGCGTCGAAGCGCTTCAACAACCTTTACCAGCCTGCTTAGAGGTCAGACTTGTGTTTCCCATCCCTCCCTGCGACCGAGAGGCATCCGTTCCGCGACCCCGCGCTGCCGATGGGCAAGCGCATCGACGATCTGCTCGGTCGGCTCACGCTCGGCGGGCGGATCGCGCTGCTCCACCAGTACGCACCGGACGTGGAGCGCCTCGGCATCGCCTCGTTCCGCACCGGCACGGAGGCGCTGCACGGCATCTCCTGGCTCGGTGAGGGACGGTCTTTCCGCAGTCGAGCACCGGGGCAGGCGGGGCGCCGGATGGCTCGACGCTGTCAACGCTCATCTCGCAAGCGGTCCCCCACCACGCCGTTCCGCCAGTACGTCATGTGTTCGCCGATGCCAACGGGATGGCACAGAAGCCGAGTTGCCGACACGAACGGCGAACAGCCCCCGCCAGATTCAGCATTCACTCGCAGAAGAGGACGACTGCATGAGAAAGCCTTGGATCCTGTCCCTCATCACGCTGGTCACTGCCGCGCTCGGGATGACGGCAGCAGGTGTGGCACCTGCCTCCGCCGCCTCGAACACGCCCTTGCGGGTCATGCCGTTGGGCGACTCCATAACCTGGGGCGTGGGAAGCACCACGGGCAACGGCTACCGGGATCCGTTGTGGGACATGCTCGCGGCGGACGGCCATCCGCTGGACTTCGTCGGCACGTTGCGGGGCGGTTCGATGTCCGACCCCGACAACCAAGGTCACCAGGGATACAGGATCCATCAGATCGCCGAACTCGCCGACGCCCCGCTGACCCGCTACCGGCCCAACGTCGTGACGCTGATGATCGGCACCAACGACCTGGCCGGGAGCTATCAGGTCTCCACCGCCGCCGACCGGCTGAAGTCGCTGGTCAACCAGATCACCGCCGACGTCCCCGACGCGACCGTCCTCGTGGCCTCCCTGGTCGTGTCCACCAGCGGCACGGAGGAGCAGTACCGTGCCGCGTACAACCAGGCCATCCCCCAGATCGTGAGTAAGGCACAGTCCGCGGGCAAGCACGTCGCACACGTGGACATGAGCAGCCTGACCACGGCCGACCTGGACGACGCCCTGCATCCCAACGACGCGGGCTACCAGAAGATGGCCGACGCCTTCCACCGCGGCATCCAGTCCGCGGACAGCGCCGGGTGGCTGAGGAACCCCGCGCCCGCCCCCGCACGCGTGCAGTCCGACATGGGCGGCAAGTGCCTGGATGTCAGCGGCTTCGGCACCGCCGACGGGACCGCCGTCCAGACGTGGAGCTGCGGCGACAGCATCAACCAGTACTGGTCCGCCTACACCGATGGCACCCTGCGCTCCATGGGCAAGTGCCTCGACGCCGCCGGCTTCGGCACGGCCAACGGCACCAAAGTGCAGCTCTGGGCCTGCCACGGCGGCTCCCACCAGATCTGGGAGCCCTACAACGGCGGCTACCGCAACCCCGCCTCCGGCCGCTGCCTCGACATTCCGGGCTTCTCCACGACCGACGGCACACAGCTCCAACTGTGGGACTGCCACGGCGGCTCCCACCAGAAGTGGACCACTTTGACCGCAGGATGACCCCCGCTCCCGGGACCGGAGCCCCTACCCGCCCCGGTCCCGGGCTTCGAGGGCCGCTCCTGGACCGGCTGGCATCACCACGTCACCCTGGTCACCGCCGCCCACGCGTTCCTGGCCGAGCAGCGCCTGGCCCCAAAAGCCGATACGGCGGGCTCACCCTCTACCAGATCCTCGACGCCATCCGAGAATGATGTCCGATATTTCGAACTTCGGTCTCTCGGTCCCCTTACCCGTGAGGAAGCTGATCTCGCATGTCCTGGCTCCAACACCCCCACAGCCGCCGGAGAGTCATGGCGGTCGCCGCCGGCCTGACCGCGGGCGCCACACTGCCGACGATGGGCGCGATGCGCGCGGCGGCGGCCACGACGGCCCAGCAGGAACGGTTCACCAACCCGGTGATCTGGCAGGACTTCGCCGACCTTGAGGTCATCCGCGTCGGCGACGCGTACTACTACACCGGATCGACCATGCACTTCTCGCCGGGCGCGCCCGTGCTGCGCTCCTACGACCTGGTCAACTGGGAGTTCATCGGCCACTCGGTGCCGGTCCTCGACTTCGGCGACGCGTACGACCTCAACGGCGGACGGGCGTATGTCCAGGGCATCTACGCGTCCTCGATGCGCTACCGTCCCAGCGACAGGACCTTCTACTGGCTGGGCCAGATCGGCTGGCAGCGGTCGTACGTATACAGCGCCACCGCCGCGGCGGGCCCCTGGGCCCGGCACGCCGAGATCGGCAGCATTTACTACGACGCGGGGCTGCTCTTCGACGACGACGGCACCCCGTACGTGGCGTACGGCGCCAACGAGATCCACGTCGCGCAGCTCTCCCCGGACATGCGCACCGAGGTCAGGTCCGAGCACGTGCTCACCAAGCCCGACGCGTTGCACCTGATGGAGGGCTCCCGCTTCTACAAGATCAACGGGAACTACTACATCTTCGTCACCCGCCCGCCCAACGGCCAGTACATCTGGAAGTCCACCTCAGGCCCCTTCGGCCCGTACGAGATGCGGGAGGTGCTGTTGGACCTGCCCGGCCCGATACCCGGCGGCGGCATACCGCACCAGGGCTCGCTGGTCGACACCCCGAACGGCGACTGGTATTACATGGGCTTCATCGATGCCTATCCCGGCGGCCGCGTCCCCGCCCTGGCCCCGGTCACCTGGAACGCCGCCGGCTGGCCCGAGCTCCAGACCGTCAACGGCACGTGGGGCGAGACATACCCCTACCCGGTCGTCCCGCACCCGCTCCCGCCGATGACCGGCGCCGACACCTTCGAGGGGACGGCGCTGGCGCCGTACTGGGAGTGGAACCACAACCCCGACACCGCCGCGTTCACCGTCAACAACGGGCTCACCCTCAGGACCGCCACCGTCACCGACGACCTCTACAACGCCCGTAACACCCTCACCCGGCGCATCCAGGGCCCCGCCTCCACCGCAACCGTCGTGCTCGACTGTTCCGGGATGGCGGACGGCGACCGGGCCGGGCTGGCGATGCTGCGGGACTCCTCCGCCTGGATCGGCGTCACGCGGCAGGACGGCGTCGGCAGGCTCGTGATGTTCGACGGCCTGACTATGGACGCCAACTGGAACACCAGCAGCACCGGCACCGAGCAGGCCGGCGCCGAGCTCCCCGCGTCCGGCAGCCGCGTCTGGCTGCGCGCCACCGCCGACATCAGCCCGGGACCGGGCCGCCGGGCGACATTTTCCTACAGCACCGACGGCACCACCTTCACCCCACTCGGCCCGGCCTTCATCATGAACGAGAGACCTCATTTCTTCATGGGCTACCGCTTCGCCGTCTTCAACCACGCCACCAAGGCCCTCGGCGGCAAAGTGCAAGTGGAACGCTTCGACTTGCGCGCGTGCGCGCCGGCGGCGCAAGCGGGCACTGTGGACACGAACGCCTGGTACGTCGTGGTCAACCGCAACAGCGGCAAGGCACTGGACGTGGCGGGCGCGAGCGCCGCGGACGGCGCCGCGGTCACGCAGTGGGGCCGGTACGACGGGACCAACCAGCAGTTCCAGTTCGTGGACTCCGGAGACGGCTACTACCGGTTGAAGGCGAGGCACTCCGGCAAGCTGCTGGACGTCTCCGGCTGGTCGACGGCCGACAACGCCGCCATCAACCAGTGGAGCGACCACGGTGGCGCGAACCAGCAGTTCCGGTTGGCGGACTCACCGGACAGATACGTCCGGTTGATCAACCGCAACAGCGGGAAAGCCGTCGAGGTACCGGGCTTCTCCACCGAGGACGGGACCGGAATCGTCCAGTACTCGGACTGGGGCGGCGTGAACCAGCAGTGAAAGCTCGTTCGCGTCGGCTTCGTGGGCTCGCGCTCCTGCTGACACCGGTATTGGGCGCGCGCCCGAGGTCGCACGGCCGACAGCGAGGTCCAAAAAAACTTGGACCGGGCGCCAACCTTTTCTGAAGAGGATCGAACGCTGGGATGCCCGGTCCTGACCACTGCGTGCTGCGCAGCGCGCTCGGGAGACGGGTGAAGCTTCCCGTTGATCGTGGACACCTGGAGACTGGGACGTGAGGTTCCAGAGGTAGTAGTGCCAGGTGGGAAGCAAGAACAGCCGCAGCAAGCGGTACACCGAGGAGTTCAAGCGTGAAGCGGTCACGTTGGTGGATTCCACGGGCCGCACCGTCACCCAGGTCGCGCCGGATCTCGGCGTGAGCCCGGAGTCGCTGCGGAGTTGGTACAAGCACGCCAGGGCCGACCGCGGTGAGGGCGGACCTGGCGAGCTGACGAGCGAGGAGCGCGAGGAGCTCATTCCGCTGCGGAAACTCGCCGCCGAATCCTGCGCGAGACATGGGTGTTCAGCCGGGCCCACACCAGCACACTTGGTGCGCGCACCAGTTGGTGAACGCCGTCGATCAGGCCGATGTGGGCCTTCACTACCCGCCCAACCACCTCGCCATTCGCGGCCCTTGGCCTTGTGCGCGGTGGAGACGACGACCTCGGCCTGGTCCTCGGTGTCGAGGCGGCGGACGGCCCGGAGGATGACGTCGACGCCGTACTCGTCGATGATGTCCACCAGGGCGAGCAGGTCGGTGCCCGCCGGGTCGTAGGTGGCGTACTCCTGGAGTTCCCCCCAGCTCTCGAAGAGGAAGAGTTCCGGGTGGGTGGCCCGGCGGCCCGCCTTGAGGTCGCCCGCGGCCTTGGCGAGGGACTCCAGGGCGGTGCTCCTGCCGACCAGGGCGACACGCTTCCTCTGCTCCAGCAGGGCGAAGATCTCCGTGATGGTCCCGATGTTGGTGCGGCACAGCACCGCGTCGGCGTCGGTCAGCGGGCCGATGCGGGTGTCGATGGCCGGGGTGCCGGTGAGACGGATCGGCGATTCCACGAGGGACAGCCACCGGTTGGCCTCCTGCGCGAGGGCGGGGCCGAAGCGGAAGGACTGGGAGAGGGCGAGCTGCCGGCCGTCGAAACCGGTCATCACGTCGCGGGCGCCGCGCCACCCGTAGATGGCCTGGGCGGAGTCCCCCACCATGATCATCTGGGCGTGGTCGCGCTGAGCCAGGAACACTTCCTCGATCACCGGGTTGGTGTCCTGGGCTTCGTCGAGCAGCAGGAAGTCGGCCCGGATGCGGGGCTTGCCCAGGGCCCAGATCTTCAGGGCGTGGTCCTGCTTGAAGCGGACCTTGCCGCCCTGCGGGTCGACGATGTCCTGCCAGGCCTTGCGGGCGTACGGGAGGACCACCTGGAGCAGCTGGGCGTGCAGGCTTTCGTCGTCGATCCCGCGCAGCATCGGGCTGCGCGTCCCGGTTGGTGCCGAAGCTGCGGGGGCAGGAGTTCACCGACAGCCAGCATGTTTCGATGGAGAAGGTCCGTGCGACCCGCGGCTGGATTGAGACAGCGGTTGCCACTGCGCAGACCGACCTGGACGAGGCCCTCGCGCAGTTGCTGCGAGGACAGTGATGCCGCGCGGTGTCCCGGCACACGTCCATGCCGAGGCGTCCGTGATGCACTGATCGAAGCCCGCCCGGCCGGTGCCACCACCGTCCGGTTGTGCGCGTCGACCGGCCGCACCGTCTCGCAGGTCCGCGCTGGCATCAACGGCCTGCGGAAACTCTCCGCGAAGTGGGGCCTGCCCTCCAGTGACCTGGACCCGGCAGGGAGGCTGGCAGCTCTCTGAGGACCCCGCGGTCTGGATCGCCTACGAGCGCGTCCTGTTCGAGACCGAGAACAGAGCCCGTTTCACGACGTCGGAGCCACTCATACGGCTTTACGTCACTACAGAGTTCGAACCACACCTCATAACCCTCGTCCTGCCTGCCGCGTTCGTGTGCCTAGATTCTGCTTACGTTACGCAGGATCGCGTACGGGCCGGTCGGGTCTTCGGCACTGCCTCGTGTCCCCTGGCCACAGCGCGGACCCGGGACGACTGGGCACCGCATCCTGGCGGTGTGACGCGCGTCACTGGAACTGTCAGTGGCGTCGCACCAGAGAGATGGGCATGGACTACTTGGACCCAGAGACGCGGACGCGGGTGCGGGCCGGTGACCGGGACGCGTTCGGGCGGCTCTTCGACGCGTACGCGCGCGCGGTGTACAACCACGCGTACCGGCTCACCGGGGACTGGTCGACGGCGGAGGACGTGATGTCGTTGACGTTCCTGGAAGCCTGGCGCCAGCACGGCCGGGTCGGCGAGGAGGGCGGGTCGCTGCGGCCGTGGCTGCTGGGCATCGCGACCAACCTGGTCAGGAACCAACGCCGGGCCGCCTGGCGGCACCGGCAGGTGCTGGCCCAACTGCCGCCAGTGCCCGAAGGCATCCCCGACTTCGCCGAGGAGACGGCCGGGCGGATCGACGACGCGGAGCGGATCGCCGCCCTGCGGGCAGCGTTGGCGCGGTTGCGGAGACCGGACCGTGAGGTGCTGACCCTGTGCGTGTGGGCGGGCCTGGACTACCAGGAGGCCGCCGAGGCGCTCGGCGTGCCGGTGGGCACCGTCCGCTCCCGGCTCTCCCGCGCCCGCGCCAAGCTGCACCGCCTCACCGAGGCAGCCACCTCCGCGAGCCCACGCAAAAAAACGGAACCCGCCCCCACGGCAGACCAGATGAACAGTGGGCCCGCGACCGCGGGTCTGTCCCCCAAGGAGGCACACCTGTGAACGCCGACCAGCGGCCACAACCGGACGGGCGCACCGAACCGCTCGGGCACCTGCCCCGGTTGGCCGACCGCGACCTCCCGCCAGGACGTCACGCCCTCCACCGGGAGCTCCTGATGCGCCGGATCGACCAATCCACCCCCGCCGCCCCGCCCACCGGGCAGCCGGCCCGCCCACGGCTGCGACGGCGACTGGCCTTCACGCTCGTCGGCGCCCTCGCCGCAGCCGCAGCCATGGGCGGCGTCACGCTCTACGACCGGACGACCAGCGATCCGTTCGGCTCCTCAACCCTCGCCAGCTGGACCACCAGCCCGACCCACGTGGACACCTCGACGGGCCCCGGCGCCGCCACCTTGAAGTGGTGCCTGAACACGATGCCGGGTGGCAGCGGCCCCATCAAGGTCACCAACGCGGACCTCCGCGGGAAAGTCACCTCCATGATCGTCAGCCGCGGTGACACCACCACACTGTGCTACGTCGCCTCGAAGAACGGTGGCTTCTCGGCATCGGTCAGCACGGCGCAGACCATCGCGCCCGACGCGATCGCCTACGACACCTCCGGTTCCCACGGTGACGCCCCGGACGTCTTCAGCTACGCCGCCGGCTTCGTCGGTTCCGACGTCAAAGCAGTCACCATGACGGCCCGGGGCCGCACCTTCGAGGTGACCGTCGAGAACGGCCGCTGGACTGCCTGGTGGCCCAGCGCAGCCGGGGGCAGGGACAGCAGCCGCATCGACACCGTCACCCTCACCCTCACCGACGGAACCACCCGCACCGGCACCGCGTCCTCTCTCATCTTCCCGACACCGTCAACCTCACCCTCACCGACGGAACCGTCCGCACCGGCACCGGGTCCTCCGTCATCCTCAGCAAGCTGAACCGCTGCGACCGGCGTCCTCATCACGCAAGGCCGGGGCTTCCTCGGCCGGAGGACCGATGCAACAGCCAGTATGTGCGGCATCATCTGAATTCCCCCTGAGTCCCGCTGAGTGCTTGGCCCTGCGGCCCGGGTGGTTCTTCCTCCTATGAGTGATCCGCCCTCAAATAACGCAGTTTCACGGTTCCTGGAGCGCTCTCGTCCCGTCCGGACACTCTGCGGTCTGAGCGAAGGCGAGGGCGCCCGGGCGGCGGCACCGGCAGTCGCACGGGCCTTCACAACGTTGCCGCCGTTGCTGTCACGGCTCTGGCGGTGGGCCTGCTGGTCGCGGCAGCCCGGAAGCGCTGGGCCCGCTGTGCGGGGCCGGTGGCGTTCGGGTGCCGGCTGTGCACGGTGCGGCGTACGGGCGAGGACGTCCGGGCGGTGCGGTACGCGGCGCGGTGGGAGCGGGTGTGCGGGCGGCACGGCCGGTGGGCTCTGGACGCGGACGCTGACCCCGTCGGATTACCGCGCGGAGAGTGTCTTGTTCGCTTCCTGCAGAATCTGTGCCCACGTCTCGTCGTTCTGGTGCAGTTGCTGTGCGTTCTTCTCGATCAACTGGTTCTGGTAGGCAGTGGTGACCGCCACGACGGTCTCCAGATACGAGGATGTGCGTTTGCAGCCGATGTCAGTGACAGCGACGTTGATCTCGAACGGTGACGGCGGGGGGAGTTGGGCGCCGGGGGGTATGGGCAGCCCCTTGCCGAGCATGGTCTTGTCGTGTCCTGGTTCCGTCGGGTCCGCGTAGTTGAATCCGGCGGATTTCATGCATGCTCGCCAGGCGTCTGTGGCCTTTTTTGCGCGGCTGTCGTTCCGGCTGCGGCTGTCGGCTTCCAGCGTGAGCTCCAGGAGGAAGTGGCCGAGCGCGTCAAGCTGGGCGCCGTTCAGTTGGCGGCGGGCAGCTCCGATACACCCGTCTTCGCCTGCGAGCGGGGCTCGCCCGCCCCTGCCTCGTGCCGCTGTGATCTCCTGGGGCGTGGGGGGCCTGCTGTTTCCCGTCTCCGAGTTGACGATCCCCGCCCGGGCCATGGCCTTGCTGCCGGTCGTCCGGTAGCCGTTGACCTTGGCGCTGTCCAGGTCCACGACACCGTAGAGGTTGGAAGAGTCGATGATCCGGACCCGTGGGACGTCGTGGACCTGGACTGGGTACTCGAGGCCTTGGGCGCGCATGCAGGTTCCTGCGAGGAGGTTCACCGCCTTCGTTACGGTCTTCTGGTTCTCGACCCTCTGGTAGGCGTCCAGGGGGAACGTGACCGAACCGTCCGGGCGGAGCACTCCGCCGCTCGCGTTGAGCACAGGTGCCTTCGTGGCGTCTCCCGATGCGGAAGGCAGGCCGGGAGGCAGGGCGGGTTCGCCGTCGTCGGTGTGGACGATGGATCCGATGCGCACGGATCTGGGAGTGGCTTCGGCCTCAGGGGCAATCGGTTGTGCCGAACTGCCGCACCCGGCGAGCAATACCGCCGCAACGATGGCCCCGACACTCCCGTTTACATACCGGTGCATGATGTGTCTGAATCTCCTCGTGAGCGTTCTAACGACGCAAAGCTTCGGCAGGCTGGACCCTTGCCGCCCGCCGGGCTGGATAGATGCCAGCGACTAGCCCGGTCACCATCCCCAAGGACGGGGCCCATACGACGGTCGCGGGGTCCATCACCGGGGTCCAGCCCTGGCCCACTACCACTGCCAGGACGGTGAGGACCCCCAGCGAGGTACCGATCAGACCTCCGACGAGGCCCAACATGGCGGACTCGGTCAGGAATTGTGCGGTGATGTGACGGCCCTTGGCGCCCAGGGCCCGGCGCAGGCCGATCTCCCCGGTGCGCTCCATGACCGCCACCAGTGTGGTGTTCGCGATTCCGACGGATCCGATGACCAGGCAGACGCCGGCGAGCACCAGGAACAGCTGCCCGAAGTCGGATCCGACGCTGCTGCGCAGCAGCGTCGGATCGGTCGGTGCCGTGACCTTGAAGTTGTCCGGACCGAAGGCGTCCAGGGCGAGTGCGGACTCCCCGGCGATCTGCCGGGCCGCTCCGAGGCGGGTGGAGATCAACATCTTGGCGTGTTCGCCGCCTCGGGGCGCACCCCAGGTCTTCTCGGCGGTGCCGCGGGGGATCATGACGGATAGCAGGAGGTCTGGTTGCCTGTGGAGGTCGTCGATGATTCCGATGACTGCGAACGGACGGTCGGCGATGAATATGGCGGGTGTGGTGTCGAGGGTGGTGATGCCGAGTCTGGCTGCCAAGCCGGAGCCGATGACAGCTACGGGCTGGGCGTGGGTGTCGTGCCACGTGTCGTAGACACGGCCTTGGGCGAGGGTCGGCTCAGCGGCAGCGAAAGTACCGGGGGACATGGCGGTTACGGGGATCTGCCCGTCAGTGGTCTCGTGGCTGACAGGTGTTGAGCGCACCGCACCGCTGCCAAGGGGAAGTTTCCAGTAGACACCTGCGGCTCGGACGCCGTTGAGGCGGCCGATGCGCAGATCTGCGTCTGCGGGGAACGAAAGCCCGGTGCTGCCGGCCGTGTCCGCGCCGATGTCTTCCACGGTGACCTCGGTGGCGGTCAGAGTGTTGAATCGGGCGTCGATCTGTGAACCGGTGGTGGCTGTGAGGCCGAGGACCGCGACGAAGGTGCCCACGCCGAGGACGGTGCCCAGACCGGTGAGCGCGGACCGTGCGGGACGTTGCAGGATCCCGGCCGAGGCTTCCGTGATGAGGGAGCGCAAAGACAGGCGCGTCTGCTGGACCGTCTTGTCACGGCGTGGCATTCAGCGGGCTCCTTCACTCAGGAGGCCGTCACGGATGGAGACCGTCCGCTGGCCTCGCGTGGCGACCTGGGGGTCGTGGGTGATCAGGACGATGGTCATGCCGTTGCTGTGGAGCTCGTCGAGAAGGGTCAGTACGGACTCGGCGGTCACCGTGTCGAGGTTCCCGGTGGGCTCGTCGCACAGGAGCAGTGACGGTTCCCCCACCAGCGCACGGGCGATCGCCACGCGTTGGCGTTCGCCACCTGAGAGCCTGCTCGGCAGAGCGTTCCTGCGGTGTGCCAGCCCGACTTGATCGAGGGCTGCTGTGGCCCTGCGGGTGCTGTCGGGTGTCGAGGTGTAGAGCATGGCGAGCGCCACGTTCTCCAGCGCCGTGCGGTGCGGCAGAAGGTGGAAGGACTGGAATACGAACCCGATCCGCCGTCCCCGGAGCGAGGTGCGGTCACCATCGGCGAGGAGCGCGGTGTCAATGCCGTCCAACAGGTACTGGCCGGAGGTGGGACGGTCGAGCAGCCCGATGATGTTGAGGAAGGTGGACTTGCCGGAGCCCGACGGACCGACGACGGTGACGTACTGCCCGCTGCGGACCGTCAGGTCGCAAGAGCGGAAGGCGCGGACGGAGGGCGGGCCGGGGTAGGTGAGCCCCACGTCCCGCAGGTCGATGACGGCAGGGTGGTTCAACGGGCCAGGTCCTTGATGCCGACGATCACGTGATCGCCTTCCTTCACCGCTCCGGCGGTGACCGGTCTGATCTCTACGCCGCCCCCGCCGACCGCTCCGGTGGCCACCTCGCTCTGGCGGCGCCGCCCTTGCGTGTACACGGTGACCACTGTGCGTCCGTCGCTGGTGGCCGAAACGGCGGAAGCGGGGACCACCAGCACGCGACCGTTGGACGACCCTGCTGTGACGGTCAGACGCACCTGCTGGCCGGCGAGTTTGGGGTCGAGGGGGTGATCGGGGGTCACGATGACGGCATGCCCGCTCGGGGTTGTGCTGTCGGCTCCGTTCGGTGTTCCGGTTGTCCCTTGCTGCTGGGGCGCGGAGTCCGCGGTATCGGACACCGAGGCGATCGTGCCTGTCGACTTCTGGCCGGTCGGTTCAGACAGGATCTCGACTCTCTGGCCGACGCGTACGAGGTCCTTGTCGGAGCGGCCGAGGGTGCCCGTGGCGCCGAGTTTCCCTGCGGCGACGGTCATGACCTTGCCGGATACGGAGTCGCCGACCTTACCGGTCACCGTCGTGACCCGGGCGGGGAAGGATGACAGGTAGACTATTTCGGACGCGGGGACCATTGGTCCGGCCAGGGCCTGGGCTGCTGCCAGTTTCTTCTTCAGCTCTTCAAGGCTGTGCGCCGCGCGGCTGGTCTGTCGGCGAGCTGCCTCGCCATTGTCGCCCCGGTCGGGCGTGGCTGTCTGTGCTTCCTTCGCGTCCTGCAGTCTTTGCTGACCTGCCGTCACGTTGTCCTGGGCCACAGTGACCTGTACGTCGCCGTCGGGGAGTGCGGAGAGCGGGTCGTAGCCCCGCTTGGTGTAGAGGTCTTTGACGGCGGCTTTGGTGGCGCTGTCGAACGTGCCGGTGACGCTGGTGGTGTAGAGATCGAGGCGTCTGAGCGCTTGTTGCAGCTGCCGGACGTCCTGCCCGGTCGATCCGGGCTTCAGGTCCCGGTAGACGGGCAGCTCACCCTGGAGGGCGAGGACCGGGCGCCCGGCGACTTCGAGAAGCGCGTGCCCGGCGTTGATCTGCTCGCCCGCCTTCAGAGGGACCTTCGTGATGACAGGCTTCGTTTCTGGGCCTCCAATGGGGGCCACATCGACCGATTGGCTGCTGACTACGGTGCCGCGGATGACGATCTTCTGCTCCAGCACCTGCCTGGTCACAGGTGCTGTAAGGACGTCCGGGGGCGGCGGCTTGGCCTGCGCCGCAGCCTCGGCGGGGGACTTGACGGCGAATGACGCCACCAGGCCCGCACTGGAGAGCGTCACCGCGCCGGCAATGAGGCCCACGAGGAGTCGCCGCCGGCGAACCATGGTCCCGCGCCCCGCAGTGGCCTGTTCGCTTGTGCTCGGGTTGTTGTCCACGTGCCCTGTCTCTACCTACTGCCGCCGCAGAGGATCCAGCGGATGCGGAATTCTTGGGCTGCCGCCGACCGGCAGCGGCCTCTGTACCGTTGGGT